>NZ_DAZC01000019.1:0-95591 GCF_002508845.1 Methanobrevibacter sp. UBA417 | reverse complement strand
CAACTAAATTTTTGACAGAGCCTAATATCATAATATTATATTAAATAAGAAATACAAAAAATACATTATAATATTATAATTAATACTAATTAAAAAAAAAATTTTTATTTTAAAAATATGGGAGAAAATTTATGACAGAAAGGGATATTCCAAAAGATTATAACCATAAAAACGAAGCACAATGGCAAAAAAAATGGGATGATGAAGAAATATATAAATTCATAGGTGACGGTACACGTCCAAGATACATAATAGACACCCCACCACCATATCCAACCGGAAACATACACTTAGGTCACGTATTAAACTGGGCATACATTGACTTCAATGCAAGATATCGAAGAGAAAAAGGAAACGATGTACTATTCCCTCAAGGATGGGATTGTCATGGATTACCAACAGAAGTAAAAGTAGAAGAAACACATCACATTAAAAAGAATGATGTGGCCCTACAAGATTTTCGTCAAATGTGTGTTGATTTAACAACTGAAAACATTGCAAAGATGAAAAAACAAATGAAAAGCTTAGGATTCTCACAAGACTGGAGTAGAGAATTCGTCACCATGACTCCTGAATATAAAAGAAGAACACAATACAGTTTCCTTAAAATGTACAATCAAGGATTAATCTACCGAGGAATACATCCAGTTAACTGGTGTCCTCGATGCGAAACAGCTATAGCATTTGCAGAAGTAGAATATGGGGATAATGTAACTAAATTAAACTATGTAAACTTCCCACCAGCAGAAGTAAAAGATAAACCTGAAGGAAACTCATATGTCCCAGCAAATGGTGAACATGCAAATCCTACAGATGAAGGTATACTCATTGCAACTACACGTCCAGAACTAATGATGGCATGTGTAGCTGTAGTAATACATCCAGATGATGAAAGATACAACCAATTATTAGATAAATATGTTGAAGTACCATTATCTGGTCAAAAAGTGAAAATCATAGCAGATACAGAAGTAGACCCAGAATATGGTACTGGTGCAGTAATGGTATGTACCTTTGGGGATAAAACGGATGTAGCATGGGTAAACAAGTATGATTTAGATATTATAGTAGCAATCTCTGAACAAGGAATCATAACTAGTGCAGGTGGAAAATATGAAGGATTAACACTTCCTGAATGTGCAGAAGCAACCATCCAAGATTTAAAATCAGAAGGATACTTAATAAAACAAGAAGATGTGGAACAAAATGTTGGAAGATGCTGGAGATGTAAAACACCAATAGAAATATTAGTGAAAAAACAATGGTTCATTGCAGTTAGAAAATTAATAGATGAAACCAAAAAAGCATCAAATGAAATTAACTGGGTACCAAAACACATGGAATCACGTCTATTAAATTGGGCGGATAATATGGAATGGGATTGGTGTATATCCCGTCAAAGACTTTTCGCAACACCTATACCAGTATGGTATTGTAAAAAATGTGGAAAAGTCCACCTACCTGACGCGGAAGATTTACCAGTAGACCCAACAGTAGATAAACCAAAACATCCATGTGAATGTGGATCAACAAAATTCATTGGAGAAACAGATGTACTTGATACATGGATGGATAGTTCAATAAGTCCATTATCCATTGCAGGATGGCCAGACCCATCATATAAAGAATGTTTCCCAAGTAATATACGTCCACAAGGACATGATATTATCCGTACATGGGCATTTTACACAATACTTAGAAGTCTTGCACTTACAGGTGAAAAACCATTTTCTGAAATAGTTATAAATGGTATGGTATTTGGTGAAGATGGATTTAAAATGAGTAAATCCCGTGGAAATGTAATAGCACCAGATGAAGTAGTTAGTAAATATGGTGCAGATGCTATACGTACATGGGCAGCAAACAGTATACCAGGTTCAGATGTAGCATTTGATTGGAACGATATTAAATATGGTTATAAATTCATAAGAAAATTCTGGAACGCTTTCAGATTCATAAGCATGCACATATTCGATGAAGAAATAGACTCTGATAGTGTTAATAATTTAAACCCTACAGATAAATGGATACTCTCCAAATTAAACAATGTAAATAAAGTTTGTGATGAAGCATACATTAAGTATGATTATGCAACAGTAATAAACACTATAGAAGACTTCGTATGGCATGATTTCTGTGATGAATACATAGAAGCAGTAAAATACAGATTATACAATGATGAAATCACCGAAGAATCCCGGAAAGCTGCAAAATATACTTTACACAATGTAATTGAAGATACTTTAAAGATTCTTGCACCAATAGCACCATACTTTACAGAAGAAGTATACCAATACTTCAATGAGGATGAAAGTATTCATAATCAACTTTGGCCAAGTTTAGAAGAAGGAACCAGTGAAACTAATCTAACAACTGGTGATACTGCTATTAACTTAATAAGTGAAATTAGAAGATTCAAATCTTCAAACAAAATAGCATTAAACCAACCACTAAACACCCTAAATGTTTACACAGATAACAATGACTTAACTAAGATTTTTAATGAATTCTTTGATGATATTAAAGGAACCTTAAAAATTGGTGAATTAAATATTAAATCTGGAAAACCTGAAGTTCATGAAAAAGTAATTGAAATAGAACCAGATATGAGTAAAATTGGACCTAAATTTAAAGGTGATGCTGGAAAAGTAATTGGATATATTAAATCTAATGATCCTGATAGTATTGCAAGTAAATTAGAAAGTGACGGAGAAATAATTATTGCTGATAAATCAGTAGTAATTGATGATTTACGAATCCTAAAAGAAGTTCAAGGTGAATCTGGTCAAAAGGTAGATGTCTTCCATTCTAAAGATTTAGATGTTATTTTAGAAGTAATAAAATAAAAAAATAATATTTTTTTTATTACCCTTTTTTTTATAAAGTTAAAAGTGTGGTTTTTGCCATGATTCTTAAAGTTAAAAATGTTTCAAAAATCCAAGGGAAAGTTAAAGCTCCATCAAGTAAAAGTTACAGTCATAGAGCTGTAATATTAGCATCACTTGCAAAAGGTGAAAGTAACTTATACAATGTTCTTTTATCTGAAGATGTTAAATCAACATTAAGTGCATGTGAAAGTTTAGGTGCGAAAATCATAAACAAAAAAGACCACCTCCAAGTTATAGGTGTGAATGGTAAATTACATAATACTTCTAAAGATTTTATTGATTTAGGTAATTCTGGAACAAGTCTACGTCTTTTAACCTCAATTGCAGGTTTATCTGATAATACTGTACAGTTTTCTGGTGATGATTCATTACTCACAAGACCTATGAATCCATTATTAAATGCTTTAAAAGATTTAGGTGTAAAAACAGAATCCCTTAATGGTAAGGCACCTATAAAAGTTTATCCCGGTTATGTTGGTGGTAAAATTAGTATTCCGGGAAATATTAGTTCACAATTCATCTCAAGCATACTAATATCTGCACCACTATCTAAAGATGGTGTGTGTTTATCTGTTTTACCAGAATTTGTAAGTAAACCATACGTTAATATGACAATTGATATTATGGAAAAATTCGGTGTTAAAATCGAAGAATTTGAAATAAACAAACATGAAGATTGTAATAAAACCATAAAATCCTGCAGTATAGACCAATTCCAAATACCATCAGCAATTTATCAAGGAATAAATTATCAAGTAGAAGGGGATTATTCTAGTGCTTCTTATTTACTTGCAGCATGTGCTATTTGTGGTGGGGAAATCACTGTAAGTAATCTTTTTAAGGATTCTAAACAGGGAGATAAATATATATTAAATATTTTAGCTAAAATGGGATGTGAAATAGAATCTGGTGAAGATTTTGTTAAAATACAATCTAATGGAAAATTAAAAGGAGTTGAAGTTAATCTTTCTAATGCTCCAGATTTGATTTTAACTGTTGCAGCACTAGGTTGTCTTGCAAGTGGTGATACACTTATTACTGGTGTTAAACATGGTCGTTTAAAAGAAACTGATCGTATTGCAACTAGTTGTATGGAACTTAAAAAATTAGGTGTTGACCTTGTTGAATTTGAAGATGGTATGCTTATTCATGGTGGAGTAAATGATGGTATAGTAAAATCCCATAGGGATCATCGTTTAGCTATGGCTTTTACTTTAATAGGTTTAAAACATAATATCACTATTAAAGATGGTGAAGTTTTCAATGTTTCATATCCTAACTTTTTAACTAGTATGGGTGAAATTGGAGTAGAATTAGAACTAAAATAAGGAGTGTTTTTATGGATAAAACTGAACAAGTTATTGAAATTTTTAAAAGATTAAAAGAGATTTATACTATAAGAATTTTTGAGGGTAAAGATCCTTATAAGGTTTTAATCAGAACTATTCTTTCTCAAAGAACACGTGATGAAAATACAGATCAAGCTACTGCTAATTTATTTAATAAATACCCTGATATTAATAGTGTTGCTAATGCACCAGTTGAAGATATAGAGGAATTAGTTCATCCTGCTGGTTTTTATCATGTTAAAGCAGCTAGAATTCAAGAGGTTTCACAGATTATCATTGATGAGTATGATGGTGTGGTACCGGATAATATGAAGGAATTATTGGATTTACCTGGTGTTGGTCGTAAGACTGCTAATTGTGTTTTAGTTTTTGCTTTTTGTAAACCTGCTATTCCTGTTGATACTCATGTTCATCGTATTAGTAATCGTTGGGGTTTAGTTGATACTAGTAAACCTGAACAGACTGAATTGGAATTGATGAAGATTGTTCCTAAGGATATGTGGATTGAGTTGAATGATATTATGGTTCAGTTTGGTCAAACTATTTGTAAACCTACTTCTCCTCAATGTGGTGATTGTCCTTTAATTGGTTTATGTGCTTTTGATAATGGTTAAAACACTACTCTTTTTTTATTTATTTATTATTTTTTAGGTTTTTTTAATATTTTTTGTGTGGGGTTAAGTTTATAAGCATAAAAAAATAATATAACAATAGTTATATAACAATAGTTATATTTTTATTATAAAAAGAACTATCAAAATTATATAACACAATAAAATAAAAGATTTTAATTAATAAAAATTCTTTTAATTATAAAAAAACAAAAATACATTTAAATAATTAAAAAAAAATTAATTCACTTTTCAAAAAAAAATTAAACTAATGGAGCATATTAATAATGACAAATGATTTAAACATACCAGAATTAACAAGAGGAATAGCAAACGATATAACAGAAACAATTGGAAACACCCCACTAGTAAGATTAAACAAACTAACAGAAGGATTAGAAGCAGAAGTACTAGTTAAAATAGAATCATTCAACCCAGTAAGCAGTGTGAAAGATCGCGTTGGAGTGGCAATGATAAAATACGGTGAAAAAGAAGGATTAATCAAACCCGATTCAGTAATCATAGAACCAACAAGTGGAAACACAGGAATCGCATTAGGATTTGTATCTGCAGCAAAAAATTACAGATTAATACTCACCATGCCAGAAACAATGTCAATAGAACGTAAAAAACTACTCGCATTATTCGGTGCAGAAATAGTACTAACACCAGGATCTGAAGGAATGGGTGGAGCAGTTGCAAAAGCAGAAGAACTAGCAAAAGAAATCCCAAATGCAGTAATACCACAACAATTCAATAATAAATTCAACCCCAAAGTACACTCAGAAACAACAGCACAAGAACTAATAAGAGACACCAACAATGGAGTGGATATATTAGTATCCGCAGCAGGAACCGGTGGAACATTAATCGGAATATCAGAAGTATTAAAAAAAGAAAAACCAGGATTTAAAGCAGTAGCAGTAGAACCACAAACAAGCCAAACCCTCGGTAAAGGTGAAAAAGGAGCACATAAAATCCAAGGAATCGGACCAGGATTCATACCAGGAATCTTCAAACCAGAATTAGTAGATGAAATTTTCCCAGTAAAAGATGAAGATGCAGGATCCACCCTCCTTAAACTAGCTAAACAAGAAGGAATACTTGCAGGAATATCCTCAGGTGCAGCAACATATGCAGCAATACAATTAGCTAAAAGACCAGAAAACAAAGGAAAAACAATAGTAGCAATCCTACCAGATACAGGTGAAAGATACCTATCCGTAGACTGGTTATTTAAAGACATCTACCAAGAATACCCAGAAATCTTCAAACAATAAAAAAAATACACCCATTTCCACCCCACTATTTTTTCCTCTTTTTTATATTTTATTTTAAAATAATTTATTTTTTTTTAACAATAGTTATTTATATTTAAAAATTTAAAAATTAACTATAAATAAATAAAAATTTAATTAAAATACAAAAATATTGTGGAGAAACTAAATAATGTTTGAAGGGCTAAAAGAAGATATGAGAGCAGTTAAAGAAAGAGACCCTGCTGCAAGAAATAATATAGAAATATTCTTCTCATATCCAGGACTTCACGCATTATGGTGGTATAAACTATCTCACTGGTTATGGAAAAAAAATCACCACCAACTTGGAAGATTCTTCTCCAATATAGGAAGATTCTTTACTGGAATAGAAATACACCCTGGAGCAACAATAGGGAAAAGATTCTTCATAGACCATGGAATGGGAGTCGTAATAGGAGAAACCACAATAATAGGAAATGATGTTCTATTATACCAAGGAGTAGTGCTTGGAGGAACCAGCCTATCTAAAGGAAAAAGACACCCAACAATTGGTGATGAAGTAGTAGTAGGCTCCGGAGCTAAAGTAATGGGTGATATTACAATTGGTAATGGTGCAAAAATAGGTGCAGGTTCAGTAGTTCTAAAAGACGTACCAGCAGGTGCAACTTGTGTCGGAATTCCAGGTAGAATTGTTAAACAAAAAAGAGAACCAGCATTACTATTAGAACATGCAAAACTACCCGATCCAGTAGCAGATATAATAGACTTATTACTTAAAAGACAAAACGAATTAGAAGAACAAATCGCAGAATTAGATCTTAAACAAAACTTACCAGTAAATAAATTAGACACAGAACCAAATCTTGAAGATGTTTTCCAAACTGAATGTGATGAAATAGATGCAGATAAAGTTATATTTAAAGATAAAAAATCAAAACCTAAAAAATCATATAAAGAAATATTCACTAAAAACAATTCTAACATCTCAGATGATTCACAAGATTATGATACTGTTGCAGATTTAATAAATAAGTTATTAGTCCATCAAAATGAATTAGAACAAGAAATAAAAGATTTAGAAGATAAAATTGAATCATTAAGATATAGATTATAAAAAAAATAATATAAAAGGAGAAGAGAGAAAATGAAACCCCCATGTGAAATGGTAGTATGGTATGTAATACCAGCTATAAGATCAGAGCTTGCAAAAGACTTATTAACTTTAGGTATGAAACAAAAAAAGATATCAGAACTTATGGATATAACTCAACCTGCAGTATCACAATACATTACAGATAAAAGAGGTAGTGGGATAGAGTTTAGTGATGAAGTAAATAATTTAATACAAAGTTTTGCTCAAGATTTATATGATGAAAATGCAACTAAATATGATATTATACCTAGAACTTGTAATATTTGTAAAAAAATTAAAGCAGAAGATATTCTCTGTCAAATCCATAAAACTAAAAGTGATGTTAACTGGGAATGTCATGCATGTTTAGGATCTGATTTAGAGGATTAAAAAAAAAGGAGTAAAAATTTTTCCCCCAATTTTACTTTAATTATATAATTTTTTTAAAATAAGGGAGAAATTTTTTTGGACATGTTCCAAAAACTATTTATAAGATGATAATCAGAATATAGATTGTATCTTATTTTATATGATATTTTAATTTTTCAATGGCAAGATGACCGAGCGGCTTAGGTGCGTGGCTGCAGACCATGATACGGGGGTTCGAATCCCTCTCTTGCCTCTCAATAATATAAACAAATTTTATATATATTTACTAATTTTTAAAAAATTTTTATTCCAATATAAATAATCAATTTAATGATAAAAGGAGATTTAGAAAAAGTGAAAGTATACAGTACAATGACAAGAGAAAAACAAGACTTAAAAACAATAAACAACAAAAGAGTCAAACTTTTTGTCTGTGGACCAACAGTATACGATGATGCACACATAGGTCATGGAAGAACCTACATTTCCTTTGACACAATTAAAAGATACTTAGAATATTCAGGCTACAGTGTCTTCTACATTGAAAACATCACTGATATTGATGATAAAATCATTAATCGTTCTAAAGAAATAGGAATTGACTCAAGTACTCTAGCTAAAAAATATGAAAAAAGATTCATTGAAGACATGCATTCACTAAATGTTCATAAAGTCAATTTATTTGCAAGAGCAACAGATCATATGGATGAAATCATAGACCAAATCACTCGTTTAATAAAGAAAGGTTATGCATATGAAACTGAAGACGGAGTATACTATAACATAGATAAATTTGAAGACTTCGGTAAATTATCCAATCGTAAAATTGATGAATTAGAATCCCACAGAGACATAGCAGATACTGAAAAACACAATCCAAACGATTTTGTCTTATGGAAAAAACGAGAAGCACCAGAATTTGAAGGAGAACCTAAATGGGATTCACCATGGGGTAAAGGAAGACCAGGATGGCATATTGAAGACACAGCTATCACAGAACATTACTTCGGACCACAATATGATGTTCACGGTGGAGGCCTAGATTTAATATTCCCACACCACGAAGCAGAAATTGCCCAAATCGAAGCAGTCAGTGGGAAAAAACCATTAGTCCGTTACTGGATGCACACCGGATTCTTAAACGTCTCCGGGGAAAAAATGAGTAAAAGTCTTGGAAACTTCATAACCATCCGAGAATTACTAAAAGACTGGGATGCAAATGTTTTCCGTTTCTTCGTATTATCCACTCATTACAGAAGCCCAATAGATTTCAGTAAAGACTCCCTACATCAAGCAGAAAAAAGTTTAAATAAAATACAAACATTTAATGAATCATTAAACACATTATTAACAAATGAATTCGAAAATCCTGATGAATTAACTGATAAAATTGTTAATGCTAATCAAAAAGAAGAATTACCATCAAAAATTATGGATAATTTCTTTGACGCAATGGATGATGATTTCAACACTCCTAAAGCTATAAGTTCTATTTTTGAATTTATAAAAGAAATAAAAGATTTAAACACATATTCCATGGGTAATCTTTTAACAATTAAGAAATGGTTTAATGATATAAGTTACATTTTTGGTATAGACTTAAATAATACAGATTCAAGTGAAACTGATTCTAGTAGTGATGATTTACTTGAAATTATTTTAAATATTCGTGAGAAATTACGAGAAAATAAACAATATGACTTATCTGATGAAATTCGTGATGAATTAAATAATCATGGTATTGAAGTTAATGATAGTTAAAAATTATTTTTTTATCTCCTTTTTTTAAGGTTTAATTTTAATTTTCTTTTCTTATTCTTCTTTTTTTATTCAAATAAAAATATTTATATATTATAATAAATTAATTTATTAATAGTAATTTATAATTATTTATCATTATAAATATAAAAAAATATACAAAAATGTATTAAAATCGATATTTGACTTCAATTGATTATTTTTGAAGTATTATTCTATAATTATTTTAAACAAAAATATAATAATAAGGAGTTTAACTTATGAGAGATCTTGAAAAGATGTTTAAACCAGATAGTGTAGGTGTCATTGGAGCATCAAATACCCCCGATAAAGTTGGGCACATAGTAGTCAGTAACCTAATCGAAGATGGTTACAAAGGAGAAATTTACCCAATCAATCCTAAAGGTGGAGAAATATTAGGACTAAAAGCATATACTGATGTAACACAATGTCCAACCGTACCAGATCTTGTTGTAGTAGTAGTGCCTTCTAAGGCAGTAAATCCTTCAGTAAAACAATGTGGAGAATTAGGAGTAAAAAACGTAGTAGTTATAACTGCAGGATTTAAAGAAATCGGTGGAGACGGAGTAAAATTAGAAGAAGAACTAGTCCGCCTAGCAAACGAATACGATATAAGTTTAATAGGACCTAATAGTTTAGGAATTACAGATTCCCACACACCACTAAATGGTTCATTCTCACAAATGATGCCACCAAAAGGAAACATAGCATTCATCAGCCAAAGTGGAGCTATGATGGTAGCAATAATAGATTGGAGTATAACTGCAGGAATAGGATTCAGTAAAGTTATAAGTATAGGAAATAAAGCAGGAGTAACAGAAATAGAATGTATCCAATACTTAGCAGATGATCCAGAAACAGCAGTTGTAATATGTTACTTAGAAAGTATTTCACAAGACCCTAACTTCATTGAAACAATGAGAAAAGTTTCCAGTAAAAAACCAGTAATCATCCTAAAATCTGGTAGTTCACAAGCAGGAGCTGCAGCAGCATCCTCACACACAGGAGCATTAGCAGGAAGTGACGTGGCATTTGACACAGCATTTAAACAATCCGGAATATTCCGTGTACAAACCATGGCAGAATTATTTGATATAGGATTAGCATTCAGTAAATGCCCATTACCTACAGGAAGAAACCTAGCTATAATAACAAATGCAGGTGGAGGAGGAGTAGTATCCGTAGATGCTATGGAAAGAAATGGATTAAACCTCGTAAGCTTTGATGAAGAAACCACTGCAAAACTTAAAGCAGCTGTCCCTGAAGAAGGAAGCGTTAAAAACCCAATTGATGTTTTAGGAGACGCACCAGTAAGCAGATACAAAGAAACACTAGAAATAGTTTTAAGCAGTGATGATGTAGATAGTTTAGTTATTATGGTATGTCCAACAGCATCTGCAGACCCAGATGGAATAGCAAAAGCAATCCTTGAAGGTAATGAAGAATTCAATAAACCTATCATCGTAGTTAACATGGGTGGACCAAGTTTCGATAACGCTAATGATTTACTTAGAAAAAACAGCATACCAACATATGTATTCCCAGAAACTGCAGTAAAAGTAGTGGATTTCCTTGAAAGATTCAATGCAGTACAAGAACGTACCTATGATAATCCAATACAAGCAATCACTGATGTTAATAAAGATAAAGTAAATGAAATTTTCACTAAAGTTAAAGCAGATGGAAGAGATACATTACTCGGTAGCGAAGCTTATGCTGTAGCAAAAGAATACGGTATAGAAGCAGCACCAATAATATTATCCAAATCTCCAGAAGAAGCAGCAAACGTTGCAGAAGAAATGGGATTCCCAGTTGTTTTAAAAATAGCATCAGATAAGATTTTACACAAATCTGATATTGGTGGAGTTCAAGTAGGAATATCCACACGAGACGAAGCAGAAAACAGTTTTAATGAAATCATGGCAAATGCTAAAAAAGCACATCCAGACATAACACCTGATGGAATTGAAGTTCAAAAAATGATGGATTCAGGTATAGAAGTATTAGTTGGTATGATACGTGATGAACAATTCGGTCCAATGATTGCATTCGGTATGGGTGGAGTTTATGTTAACCTTATTGAAGATGCATCATTTAAACTAGCTAATGGTTTAACTTCTGATGAAATCGATGAACAAATAAACAATACAAAAGTAGTGGAATTACTTAAAGGTTTCCGTGGAGAAGCTCCTGGAGACATTGAAAGTGTACGTAATGCTATTAAACGTGTAGCACGTTTAACCATAGATTTCCCAGAAATATCAGAATTAGATATTAACCCTATCTTTGTATATGAAAATGGATCTAGTGCTTTAGATATTAAAATTAAATTATAAAATTTTAATATTCTAACTTTTTTTCCTATTTTTTTTAATCTTAACAAATTTTTAAAGTTTACTTTTTTTTAATTTAATTATCATTTAACATTTTCTTAATCATTTTTTTACTAAAATCATATATAAAATCTTATATATAATCAGGTTTCATACTTATTATAGTATTGTAGAAAAAAGATAAAATTAATATTATCAAAATTTTTTTTTTACAGTTTTCTTTTATTTATTAAAGGGTAAATAAAAGTGTTTTATTCTCATATTTAATTAAAAAAAAAGTGGGAATAAAATTTTAGTTAAAGGGGGAAAATTAATGAAAAATAAGACATTAGCAATGTCTTCATTACTAATCTTAATTATAATATTATGTATCTTACCTGTAACATTTGCTACAGATATAAATACTAATTATACAAGTTCAAATTCTACAAATCTCACGGTTTTAGGAAATAACTTCAGTAGTAGTGAAAATCATAGTTTAAACAATGAACAACAAAATATTCTTAATGATTCTAATCTTAATTCTAAGAAAAACAGTAATACTAAAACCATGTTAACAGGAAATAATATTACAGTTAATTATGGTGCAGGTGAAAATTATACAGTAAGATTAACAAATATTAATGGAAATCCTATTGCAGGACAACATTTATCATTAAATCTCACACGTTTAAGTGATGGTGCAAGTAAGGTTTACTGGGGCACAACTGATACAAATGGTATGGCTAGTTTACAGATTAACTTAGCACCTGGAGTTTATACAGTATACTCAAGTTCTAATATAAATAATGGTTTAAATTACACTTCAAGTGAATCTTTTAACACTATAATTGTAGCTATAAATTCAACATCAAGTCAAAAAAGTACAGTGCTGGTTGTTAAACCTTTTACAAAAGTTTATGGTGCTGGTGAAGATTTCAAAACATTACTTATAGATTCTGAAGGTAATTCTGTTATAGGTAAACATTTAGCATTGACTATCACACGTTTAAGTGATGGTGCAAGTAAGGTTTACTGGGGCACAACAGATATTAAAGGTAAGGTGAATTTACAAATAAACCTTTTTCCTGGCCTTTATAGTATTAATGTGAATTTTATTAATGATAATGAGTATATAGGTAGTTCTGCAATAACTACAATTCTTATAAAACCTTATAATTCTAATCCACTTAAAAATAATAATGTTTCTTATAATGTAAGTGAATTAACAAGTAAATTATCATTAAATATGAATAATTGGCATTATGATTCTATAAATAATGTTTATTATCAATTAGGAATTACTTATTGTGCCGATCCAGATACAAAAAATTATGAATCCCTTGCAATTTATGTTCCAGGTCAATACTTTAATGGGGTTAAAAATTCTTATGGAGTTTATACTTGTAAATGGAATACTACAAATAAAATTAATAATTACAATGTTAAAACAGCACCTATAGTTATGCCTATTCGCACTCCTGAATTTATTGCACAGGAAATTGTAACTAATTATAATGTTAATGAAGTAATTGATTATATTAATTCTGGTTTTGTTTATGTTCATGCAGGATGTCGTGGAGGAGATAATACTTGTGATTATGTTGGTGGGGCTCCTTGGGGAGTTACTGATTTAAAAGCTGCTGTATCCTATTTGAAATTTAATAAGGATATCTTACCAGGTAATACTGAATCTATATTCACATTTGGATTTAGTGGTGGTGGAGCTCAAAGTGCATTAATCGGTGTTAGTGGAGATAGTTCACTATACATTCCATATTTAGAATCAATTGGTGCTGCTATGGTTGATAAAAATGGTGATAATATTTCAGATAGTATTTGTGGATCTATGAGTTGGTGTCCAATATCTAGTTGGGATTATTTTGATGAAGCATATGAATGGAATAATGGCCAATACTCTACAACTGGTGTAAGAGCAAATAATGCATGGACTTCAAGTTTATCTAAAGATTTAGCAAAAGAATTTGCATTCTATATAAATAAATTAGGATTAAAAGATCCTCAAGGTAATTTATTAACTCTTAAAGAGTCTAATAATGGAATTTATACTTCTGGTACATATTATGATTATTTATTGTCTGTTATTGAGGATTCATTAAATAATTATTTAAATGATACTCAATTTGAATTTACACCATTTAAAACTTCTCAAAATTATATTAATTCATTAAATCGTAATGAAGAATGGGTTTTTTATGATGAGTTTACTAATACTGTTAAAATTTCAAGCATTAAAGCTTTTGTAACTTATTGTAAATCTGTTCTTAATATGGTTGGAGTATTTGATAATTTTGCATGTATTTCACCAGTAAATACTTTATTTGGATGTTTTGGATTTAATTCATTGCATTTTAATAAGGTAATGTCAGAAGTATTAACTAATAATTCAATTAAATATTCTAATTATCCAGATTATAATGGTCAATATGCAATTGATTATGCGCATGATTTAAAAGTATTGGATCCATTTAATAATACTGTACAGTCTCGTGTGGATATGTATAATCCTTTATATTATTTGTGTGATTTTTATGAGGGTAGTGGAAGTACTAAGGTTGCTAAATATTGGAGGATATCTTCTGGTATTAATCAGTTAATTGCTTCTTTAAGTGATGAAACTAATTTATATTTGGCTTTAAAACAATGTGATAGTGTTAAGAGTGTTGTTTTTCAGGATGTTTGGAATCAAGATCATGTTTGTGCTGAAAGAAATGGGGATTCAGTTTCTAACTTTATAAGTTGGGTTAATAATTGTTTAAATACTTAAAATTTTTCTATTTTTTTCTATTTTTTTAGGTGGGGGAGGGGTTAGTTTTATATATGATTAATAACAATTGTTATATATTGTTTGATTTTTAAATATTTTCATAAAACTTTTAAAATTTTAAAGTTTTTTTTTAAAACAAAATACTTAACAATTGTTATATTTTTTAAAAGTATAAAACATTTAACTCAAAAAATATAATATATAAAATAGTAACTGATTAAAAAAAAATAATCAAACATATTAAACATAATTAAAGAGGTAAAAATAATGACTAATGATAACAAAAATAACAAAAAAGAATTAGGAGTAGCAACATTAAGTGTTCATGCAGGCCAAGAACAACCAGACCCCGCAACAGGAGCACGAGCCACTCCAATCTATCAAACAGCATCCTATGTATTTAAAGATGCAGAAGAAGCAGCAGGAAGATTCGGATTAACAATTCCTGGACAAATATACTCAAGATTAACCAATCCAACAAATGACGCATTCGAAGCAAGAATAGCAGCAGTAGAAGGAGGAAAATCTGGAATATCTGCAGCAAGTGGATTAGCAGCAATATCCTACGCCCTATTAAACATCACACAACCTGGAGATGACATAGTATCTGCAGACAACTTATACGGAGGAACATTCACCTTATTTGAAACAACCTTCAAAGACCTTGCAAGAAATGTAATATTCGTACCTTCACAAGATATTAATGCATTTAAAGATGCAATCACAGATAAAACAAAAGCAATCTATGTAGAATCCATTGGAAATCCTAAACTTGATGTGCCAGACTTTGAAAAATTAGCAGAAATAGCTCACTCCCATAACATTCCACTTATAGTAGATAATACTTCAGCTGTAGGGTTAGTGCAACCATTAAAACATGGAGCCGATGTAATAGCAGCATCAGCAACTAAATTTGTTGGAGGACATGGAATCGCTGTAGGAGGATATGTAGTAGATAGTGGAAAATTCAACTGGGCAAATGGAAACTTCCCAACACTCTCAGAACCTGATCCATCTTACCATGGATTAGTATTTACTGATTCATTTGGAGAAGACTCTCCATCTGGAAATGTTGCATACACTACACGTATAAGAGCAAGATTACTTAGAGATTTAGGAGCAACACTTGCACCAGTACATAGTTTCATATTCCTTCAAGGATTAGAAACATTAACATTACGTGTTAAAAAACATTCAGAAAATGCTTTAGCTGTAGCAAAACATTTAGAAAATCATCCAAAAGTTAGTTGGGTTAACTATCCTGGACTTGAATCTCATTCATCTCATGAAACTGCACATAAATATTTAGGAGATAATTATGGAGGAATCTTAGGTTTTGGAATTAAAGGTGGATTAGAAGCAGGAAAACAATTTATAGGTAATGTAGAGTTATTATCTCATTTAGCAAATATTGGAGATGCTAAAAGTTTAGTTATTCACCCAGCAAGTACTACTCACCAACAATTAAGTGAAGAGGAACAAGCACAAACTGGGGTAACTCCTGATTTCATTCGTGTTTCTGTTGGAATTGAAGATGTAGAAGATATTATAGCTGATATAGATCAAGCTTTAGATAAAGTAAAAGTATAAATTTTATACTTTATCCTTTTTCACTATTTTATAAATTTTATATTTTAAAAAAAGAATGAGGAGGTTAAAAAAAAGTTTTTATTGACTTTTTTTCTCCTTAAAAAAATTTTATATTTTACTAATTTTTTCTGTTTTATCCTTCATTATAAATTAAACCTACTATTTTATAAATAAATATAAACATGAATGAGGTTACGAATAATGCATTTATGTATCTTCCAATAAATGGGATTAAGTGTAAGTAAGAATTAATTATACCTAAAATAAAGATTATTATTAAAAAGATTATAAGAATTGCAATATATTTTCCCCATCCTATGGAACCTATTTTTTTAATTATAGCTTTAAATGCTAGTCCTTCTTTTAAACTTCCAGTTTCAGCCATACGGCCAGTACCAATAAAAATGAATAATGTCATTATGAATAATAAGATTATTGCACATACTGAAGTGATTACTATTCCATTTATAAAACTATTTAATACTGATTGGGAAATGGTACTAGTTAAATTGTTAACCATTATTGTACTAACTCTTAAACCATTAGAAGTAATGGTTTGAGTACTGCCTGGACTATTTATTAAAGTATTTACTATTTGAGGAAGTGTTGTAAATAATCCACTAAGCCATGCTATTATTAATGTGATTATTGTAGGTATGAGATAATAAATAATACCTAATATTACTACTTTTATTCCATCCATAAAATTTTTAGTTAAATTAAATTTAGGATAATCAGTTTTTCCTTTTATAGTATATTCAGTTACACTTAGGTTGAATCCGAAAAGTATAATGATTATTACAGTTATAGCAATTAATCCTATGATAGCTATTAAACCATTTCGATTAAGATTCATAAAAACATTTATTAAATTACAAATTATTAAGAAAACACCAACAATCATCCAATTTTTCTTATCTAAAATTGGATAAGTTACTGCATCTTTTATTACTTTACTAATACTCATAAAAAAATTCACGCTCCATTTCTTTATTATTATGGGACTAAATTAGCTCAATTTATTTAATTTATAACTATTAATTATTATAAATATTTTATTATTTTATTTTTAAATGATTTATGAGAAAATTGGCAGGATTTAATGTTTTTTGTGACTTCATTTTTTTTTAGATTGGGTAATGCTTTTTTTTAACTGTAATCTTTATATATTAAAACAAATAATATTATAACTATAGTTATATAACAATAGTTATAAAAAATTATTCACAAAAAAACTCACGGAGGAAAAAAATATGATATACATGGACAACTCAGCAACAACTCCAGTCAACCCTGAAGTACTAAAAGAAATGGAACCATTCTACAAAGAAGAATTCGGGAACGCATCAACCTTATACACACTTGGAAGAGAATCCAAAAAAGCACTAAACCTAGCAAGAGAAAGAGTAGCAAACTTAATAAATGCAGAACCAGAAGAAATAAAATTTACAAGTGGAGGAACAGAATCAGACAATTGGGCAATAAAAGGAATAGCATTCCAAAAAAGAAACAAAGGAAAACACATAATAACAAGTGTAATAGAACACCCAGCAGTAAAAAATACTTGTAAATGGTTAGAAAAATTAGGATATGAAATAACATATCTTCCAATCCAAGAAAATGGAATAATAAACATAGAAGACCTAAAAAAAGCTATCAGAGATGACACAATACTCATCAGCATAATGCATGCAAATAATGAAATCGGAACAATACAACCAATAACAGAAATCGGAAAAATAGCAAAAGAAAACAATATAACATTCCATGTAGATGCAGTACAAAGTGTAGGGAAAATACCAGTAGATGTGAAAAAATCAAATATAGACCTACTAAGTATCAGTTCACACAAAATCTACGGACCAAAAGGAATAGGAGCATTATACATTAAAAAAGGAGTAAGACCAGAAGTATTAATCCATGGAGGAGGACAAGAAAACAACCAAAGATCAGGAACAGAAAACATTCCAGGAATAGCAGGATTTGGAAAAGCATGCCAAATAGCAAATGATAATATGAAAGAAAACACAAGAAAATTAACTAAAATCCGAGACAAAATCATAAAAGGAGTACTATCTCAAGTAGACGAAGCCTACCTAAACGGAGACCCAGAAAAAAGATTACCAAACAATATAAACTTCAGATTCTCAGCAATAGAAGGAGAATCATTAGTCCTAATGTTAGATGCTAAAGGAATAGAAGCCTCAACAGGTTCAGCATGTTCATCTCAAAGCTTAGAACCATCATATGTATTAACAAGTTTAGGATTAGAACCAGTAAATGTACATGGATCATTAAGATTAAGTCTAGGCGTGGAAAATACATTAGAAGATGCAGATAAAGTCATAAATGATATAATAAATGTAGTAAACACATTAAGAAGTATGTCACCATTATGGAATAGTAAAAACGGAGAAAGTGACCTATCTATTGCTGGTGATGAAGAATACGGATTATCAAAATAAAATTTTATTGGATGTGATTAAAAATGTATAGTGAAAAAGTAATGGATCATTTTGCAAACCCTAGAAATACCGGAGTAATTGAAAACCCAAGTGGGGAAGGAACAGTTGGAAATCCAACATGTGGAGATTTAATGACAATATACATAACTGTAAATGATGAAAATGTAATAACAGATATTAAATTTAAAACATTTGGTTGTGGAGCAGCAATAGCAACAAGTAGTATGATAACAGAAATGGCAATAGGTAAAACAATAGATGAAGCACTAAAAATTAGTCGAAACGATGTAGCAGAAGAACTAGATGGTCTACCTCCTGTTAAAATGCATTGTTCAAACTTAGCTGCTGATGCATTAACAAAGGCTATAGAAAATTATCAAGAAAAACAAGCAAATGCATAAAAAAAAGTTTTTTTCATTTAAAAAAAAGTTAAATTCTTAAGAATAATCATTTAAAAAATCAATAAAAATTATTTTTTTTTCATTGATTCTTTAAATCTTTTTTCATAATTTTATCGCTAAAAGATTATTTATTTTTATTTTTAATTTAATTTAAAAAGGATCGTATTTTTTTAATTTTTAATTTTAGTTTATTATAAATTTTTTTTATATTGGAACTCCAAATGCTTCAAGCATGGATTGTAAACCTAAAAGGAATATTGCAAGCCCACCAATAAATTCAATATGTCTTGCATATTTAATAGCTACAGTAGTTCCTACAGTACCAACAACTAACCATATAATTACAATAAGTAAACTTAATCCTCCTAATATAATAGGATTAACTCCAGCTACTGCTCCTTGTGATGCTAAAACTAAGTTCTCAATGTTACCAAAAATTAATAATCCTAAAAATGGAGTGTATTCTTTTAAAGACATTTTATTATCATCTCTCTTTACTATAAATTCTTATTTTTTTCCAATATTTTTAAGATTTTTCTCTTACAGCTTCAATCATTGATTGTAAACCTAAAAGGAATATTGCAAGTCCACCAATAAATTCAATTACATTTGCGTATTCCATTGCTAATTGTGTTCCTAAAGTTCCTATAAGTAACCATATAATTACACATATTATACTGATTCCACCTAATTTGTATGGATTCATTCCTTTTGTTACACCCTGGGAAGCTAAGATTAAATTTTCTATGTTACCAAAGATTAACAATCCTAAAAAGGGTAAATATTCTTCTAACGTTTTTATCACCTATAAAAATTATTTGTAAATAATTACTATATATTTTATTCATTATAAAGGTATATGTTTAAACTAGATTTACTATTAAAATATTTCAAGACTTTATATTAATAAATTCTTATATAAAAGCTTAATAAAAGCTTTAACATGAGTTTAATCTTTCAATTACTCTTAATTACACATAAGATTTATTTGTTAATGATTTTAAAAATCGAATCATGAAATTTTTATTAAAATCTAAAAATAAATAAACACATATATCCACTAATAAAATAAAATATCATACTAATTAACATTAATTAAAATAAACAAACTTATCTTCATTTTAAACAGTTTAAAATTATTAAACCATATAATGCTCTAGACTTGATTTAAAATTTAGACTTAAAAATAATTAAATGAAAACTAGGTTTATTAAAAAACAAATCCTTAGTAAAATTATACAGAATATGATAAAATTTTAGAAAAAACAAAAATTATATGTAAATAAAATATAATCAAAAATAAATAAATATAAAAAAAGGGGGAATTAAAATTTATTCCTTTTTAGTTAAAGCCTTAACTTCATCAGCAAAAGTGCTTAAAACATCTTCACTTAAACCTTCAACAAACTTAAGACTACCAGCACATTCATGACCTCCACCATCAAGACCAGATTGAGGAACCTTAACAGCAATCTTAGGAATAACATCATTTAAATTAAATCCAAACATTTCATTAACAGCATCCGTAGCTCTAATAACACCAAAATCAGGACCATAAGCTAAAGTAACAATAGGTTTATCCTCACCAATACTTTGAACAACACTATCATGAACAAAACCACAAGTCTTACCTGGTGCAGGGAAAGTGAACTTATGAGCATATTTCTCAACATCTAAAACATTAAAGTAAATACCATTATCCAATTTACTTCTCTTAAGATTAGGAATAGCAGCTTTCAATTGATTATCAACCCGTCTACGATATTCTTTATATAATGCATTAATCATCTTATCATGCTTATCAATATTATCCACACCAAGAATAGTGTCCATAATTCCACGGCCATTCATGAAACGTAAGAAGTAAGATTCAAAATCAATACATTCAGCAACTTTATCTAATTGTTCCCTATCATAATCCTTTTCACCAGCAAGTTTAATATAATCTTCAGCTTCTTTAGATTCGGCATGATCTCCAACTGCTGCAATACCTGGTAGGTGACTAATAAGATCTTTACATTCAGGATTAATAATATGTGCTACTTCAGTTGCTAAAGCTCCAGCAGTAATTTGAGAATCTCCACCAACAAGATAAGGGTTTACATGAGTATCAACATACTCATCAACTGCAACTTTACCGTCCACAACTTCTCCAGGGAAGTGATGATCAATTACAACAATTTCTATATCATAAATTTTAGCTTGCATTAATGCTACAATATCCTCTTCTGTAGAACCATTATCTAATAAAACAATTAATGGTAATTTTTGTCCATGTCTATCTAAATCTTCAAGTGCAAAACTTAAATCTTTAACAACATCTTCTAATTCATAAAATGGTGCTTTACTTGGAGATCTTTTAAAATAATGATATTCAGCTTCATTATCAGGGTTAATTTCTTTTAAAATAGGAACTACAGCTTTTTCCATAGCTACACCTGAACATATTCCATCTGCATCATTATGGTGTCTAATAAGAATAGTTCTTCCATCAAGAATTGCACGACGAATAGCTTTTGCAGCTTCATACATTTTAGGTCGTAACTTATCTAAAGTTGGACTTTCTATTAAAAAGTCTACATCATCAGGTTGTGCTCTTTCATCTAATGCTTTATCAATTAATACTTTTAAATTTTCAGCATCAGCAGTATCTAATTTTTCAATAGATTGTGATTCGATTTGTATTTTTCCACTATGAGTATTTACTTCTCCAATGATTTCTACAAGATCTTCAATTTCTATTTCAGGGTATGCTCTTACGCCTGCTTCATCAAATGCTGCAGCCCATGTGATTCCAGTTTCATCAGTAATTGTAAAAATTGTTGGACCACTAGTTTGTTGTATTTGAATTACTTGAGCTTGTAATTTAACTATACTTTTTAAGTTATCTTCAGTTAAACTTCCAATTTGTGTTCGTTTAATATCCTTTTTAAGTGTTTTTAACTCATAATGATCTAATCTTGCAGGTGCCATGTCTACTTCATGTTTACGTTCTTTTATTTGTATAACTCGAACGAAAATACTATCTCCTACTTTTTGTTTAGGATTACCTGTTCTCATTAAACCCCAAACTTGATTATTTAAACTTACAAATACTCCATATTTTTCCACACGTGTTACTTTTCCTTTATACACGTTTTCTAATTCTAAATCACTCATTTCACATAATTGATCTAGTACCCAAACAATCTGTTTGTATTTACCTTTATCTTCCTTTTGATTTTCATTTTTCATTTTATCTTCCTTGTTTTTCATATGGCAGTCCCTACAATACTCGTACTTATCATCGATTTCTTTTCCACAGGTTTTACAAACATTTATTTCTCCAGTTCCATGGCATTTTTCACATTCTTCATAAACGTTTATGATTCCTTTACCATGACATTGTTCACATGGTATTTCTTCGGTGGCTTCTAAATCAAAATGTTTTTTTGCTTTTTCATTTATACCTTTAAAATGGTTTTTCATATTAATTGTATCGGCATATCCTGTTCCATCACAATCAGGACAGGTTTTTGTATCTACTGTTATGTGTCCATTACCTTTACAATTAGGGCATGATTTTTTCATAAATTTTTTCCTCTCATAAATATTAAAAAAAATTCAATGATTATATTTAATAATAATTAGTTTTAGAATAAGTTTTAAAAAATAATTATACTAAAATAATTTTTTCTTTATAAATAAATAATACTTATAATAATTTAAAGTATATTTTTTTAATGATTTATAATTTATGGAAAAATATATCTTTTAAAATTTTAAAAATCTAATTTATAAAAATCTTTTTTTAAAAATAGAATATAAGAATATAATTAAAATAGCTAATTAAAATAAAAGAACAATTTTTTTTTAGTACTATATTTCAATTAGCTAAAAAACTTTTTTTTTTATTAATTTAAAATATTTTATTTAATTTATTTTTATGAATTCCAAAGACCGTGAACTGTACAATATTCAATTGCTTCACAGTCAGCTACATCAGCACATACATCAAATTCTGCTTTAGGTTCGTCACCTGGTTTGAAAGTTGCAAAGTAAGATTTACCATTAACTTTTAATTCAACAAAAGCAATATAATGTTCATCTTCCATTGGATGAGTTACTTCTCCAACTTCTACAACAATTTTATCCCCTTCTTTTTTAATAATAGGGATGTGTTTTACTCCACCTTCTTCTAATTGTCTAGGTTCAAGTAATTCCATTGCTTGGCCACAGCAGGATAATTCTCCGCCACCAACTGCAGTTACAACAACAATGTTTCCACATACATTACATCTATAAATTTGGAATACTTCACTTACTGCCATATTAATTCATCTCCTATTTTTAAAATTATTTTTCAGTCCATTAAAAAAATTATTTTCAATAAACTTTTTTTTTTAGACTGTTAAAGTTTAGTTTGTAACTACATAAATAAATAATTATTTATTTTAAAATAAAATTAAGTTATGAACAAATCAATTTTTCAAAACAAATTATATAAGTAATATAATAAACAAAATCTAAAAATAATTATATTCTAAAATAAGTATGAAAAAATAGTTTAGGGATGTTATAAAATTGAGTTTAATAATAGCTTATATAGGTAAAAAAGGATGTGTAATGGCTAGTGATAAAAGAAGAATAGCGTATTTCGGAGATGCATCTGCAAGAGAAAAATTAGAAGAAGAACTATACACTGGAGAATTAACCTCAGATGAAGAATTAAAAAATAGAGCATCACAATTAGGTATTTCCATAAAAATTACAGAAGATGCAGCTAAAATTAAAAGTGTAGAAGGAACCGTAATGGGTGAAGTTATCACAAAAGGAACAAATGAAACCCGAAGAAAAAGAATTTATGGAACAACCAATGGATACCAAATATTAGAACTTTTAGGATCCAAAGTAACATCTAGAGAATCAGGAAACAGTAGTATAATCCTATTTGGTAATAAAATCACAAAAAATTTAGCAAATAATTTGTTAAAAGCCTACTGGAAACCATCCTACAGTTTAAAATATATGGGAGATATATTTAAGAAAATATTAAGAGAAATATCCCAAAAAACACCCTCAGTAAGTCAAGAATCAGATGTAATATTAGTACAAAAGAATTTAAATTCAAAAGATTCACAAACTTATCTAAATGAAGTTATACAAAGAGATTTAAAATTATTAGGTAAATTCAGAAATCAATTAAAAGAAGATTTAATGGAAAAAACACGAACCATAGAATTAGCAAGAACAATTGTGAATGAAGGAGAAATTGGGGATGTTGTGAGTATTGAAGGCAATATGGTTCAAGTTAAACTAAATAAAAATATTCAAGCTTTTGATGGGAATTGGAAACTTTTAGTAGGTCCTGGTGAAAATGTTATAATGTTTTTTGATATTGATAAAGATGTGAAAATAGGGGATAAAGTAGTAATTTCAAATGAAGAATTATGCACACTTCGAAATAAAACAAGTTTAAAATGTGATATAATCTTATGTAATATTTAAAAAAATTATAAATGGGGAATGTATTCGATGAAAATAACATTTTTAGGGTCTGGTGGTGGTAGATTTGCCACTATTAGTCAAAAAAGAATGACTGGAGGGTTTCGGATTGATGATTTTGCAGGGAAAAATTATTATATTGACCCCGGTCCTGGAGCATTAGTTCGCTCATATCAATTCGGTTTAAATCCAACAACAATAGATGGAGTTTTTGTCTCACATACGCATACTGATCATTATAATGATGCTGAAATATTAATCGAGGCAATGACTAGAGGTATGACTAAAAATTATGGAGTGATTATGGGTAGTCAAAGTGTTTGTGAAGGATATAAAAAATGGGGTCCTGCAATCAGTGATTATCATAAAAGTAAATCTTTAAATATAGTGTTAAAACCTGGAGAAGTTAAAAGAACTAAAGACTTCACAATTAAAGGAACAAAAACAATTCATGGAGATCCAACAGGTGTAGGTTTTCAAATGAAAGCAGGTAATATCACTGTATCTTATACTTCAGATACTAAATATTTCCCTGAATTATATAAATATCATAAAGATGCTGATATACTTATAGCAAGTGTTTTACGTCCTGGAACTAAATCTATTAAGGGGCATATGTGTACAAATAATTTCTCAAACCTTGTAAATGAAGTTAAACCTAAATTAGCTATTATGACACATTTTGGATTTAAAATGTTAAACAGTAATCCAGTAAATGAGGCAAAAAAAGTTATGCGAAAAACTGGTGTGAAAACTATTGCAGCTTTTGATGGGTTAAAAATTGATATTGATGAAAATAATATTGAAAAATCTAAATATAGTGCTTTAAAAAATCATTTAATGAAAAATAGTAATTTTAATGAGGTTTTTCCATCTGATGTTGAGGAGAAAAAACCTAAAAAAATTTTTAAATAAAGAATAATTATTTTTAGAAACTTGTTTTCTTAATATTACATGGATTAATAAATCCACTTCTTATCATATGATCTGCAAGTACAATTGCTGTTGCAGATTCGCTTACAATAGTTACTCTTGGACATATACATGGATCATGGCGTCCTTCAATAAGTACTGGATTGTTCTCTTTTTCTTTAAGATTTACAGTATTTTGTAGTTTACTTATGCTAGGTGTAGGTTTAATAGCAATACGTGAAATTATTGGCATACCATCACTCATACCACCAAGTATTCCTCCACAATTATTAGTAGTTGTGATAACATCTCTTTTTAAGTTGATATCCTTTTTATCAATCATTGGGTTAAGTATGAATTCATCATTATTTTCACTTCCAAAATTACTTGCAACTTCAAAACCAGCACCAATTTCAACACCTTTAACTGCATTAATTTCCATTAAAGCTTTAGCTAAATCTCCATCTAATTTTCCATAGACTGGTTCACCTAATCCAGTTGGAACACCAGTAGCTATAGTTTCAACAATTCCACCTACACTATCACCAGAATCTTTACATTCTAAAATCAATTTTTCCATTCTTTTTGCAGCATTATTATCAGCACAACGAACAGGATTTAATTTAACTTTCTTATGGATTTCATTTAAAGGTATATCTTCAGCTACAACATTCCCAATCTGAGTAACATGTGAAATGATTTCAATCCCATGAGTTTTTAATAATTTCTTAGCTATAGCTCCTCCAATAACCTGTCCAATAGTGGTTCTACCACTACCACGGCCTCCACCATTATAATCATAGTTACCATATTTACTATACCAACAATAATCCCCATGACCGGGACGAGGAACATTTTTAAGATTACTATAATCTTTAGAATGTTGATTACTATTTAAAACAATACATGCAATTGGTGTTCCATCTGTTCGTCCCTCAAATATTCCAGATAAAATTTCAACATGATCTTTCTCATTTCTCTGACTAGTTAATTTGCTAGTTCCAGGTCGTCTTTTATTCAACTCTATCTGAATATCTTTTTCATTTAATTCTAAATTAGCTGGACATCCATCAACTACTGCCCCTAATGCTCGACCATGGGAAGAACCAAAAGTAGTTATTTGAAACATTTTTCCTGTAGTATTCACCATATAAACATCATTTCCATAATTTTTTTTAGTATAAATAAAATAAAATTAATATTATAATATACAAACTAATATAAATTTTATATTAAGTCATATTTAAACAATATTATAATATATAATAATTAATTTTTAAAAAACAATCAAAAAAAATTAAGAATTAGGATTATTTTTATATGAAAACTAATGAAAATATTTTAAATATAATCTATAAAATACTGCTTGAAAAATATGATTATCAAGGATGGTGGCCATTTCTAAATTATGATGGTGTTAATCCAACAAAAACAGGCAGTATATCAGGTTATCATCCCAGGCCTTTATAATTTCCCAAAGACAGAATCACAAAAAGTTGAAATAATTATGGGAAGTGTATTAACCCAAAATACTTCTTGGCCAAGTGTTGTTAAATCATTAAAAAACTTAAATCAAAAAATAGATTTAACAGCACCTGAAATTCTAAATTATGCTTATAATAATGAAGAGAATTTTAAAGAATCTATAAAACCTAGTGGTTACTATAATCAGAAATATAATTATATTATTAATGTTTTAGAGTTTTATCAAGACTTAAACAGTCAAATTCCAACAAGAAAAGAAATATTAAATGTTAAGGGAGTGGGGAATGAAACTGCTGATTCTATTCTTTTATTTGCATATAAGCAGAAAGAATTCATAGTAGATACATATCTTAAAAGAATATTCATTAATTTAGGTTTAATAGGGCCTAAAGATAATTATATGAAAATTAAAAAATTTTTTCAAAATAATTTTAAAGGTTCAGTAAATGATTATCAAGAATATCATTCACTAATTGATGAACATGCTAAAAATTATTATAATAAAAAACCATATGGTTTAAATGACAATTTATTAAAAAAATTTAAAAAATAGGGGAAAAAATTATGGATTTTCCAACAACTAGAATGAGAAGATTACGAAAAAATGAAGCTATACGTGATATGGTTCGCGAAACAAAACTTTTAAAAGAAGATTTAATCTATCCAATCTTTGTTAAAGATGGATTAGAAAATGGTAAAAAAGAACCAATTCCAACAATGCCTGATGAATACCGGTACAGTATAGATGATGCAGTGGAATATGCTAAAACATTAGAAAACAAAGGTTTAAAATCAATAATAGTTTTCGGAGTACCATTAACTGATGAAAAAGATGAAATAGGTACACCAGCATTTAAATCTACAGGAATTGTTCAAAAAACTATTCGTAAATTAAAAGCTGAAACAAATCTCGTAGTAATAGGAGATGTATGTTTATGTCAATACACCTCACATGGTCACTGTGGATTAATAACTGAAGATGAAAACTGTGATAATAATTTAAAAATCTTAAATGATGAATCATTAGAATATTTATGTAAAGTAGCAGTAAGTCAAGCAGAAGCAGGAGCAGATATTGTAGCACCATCAGACATGATGGATGGTAGAGTAAGTGCAATTAGAGAAGCTTTAGATGAAAATGGTTATGATGATGTAATAATTATGGCTTACTCAGCTAAATATGCTTCAACATTTTATGCACCTTTCAGAGACGCAGCTTGCAGTGCTCCAGGTGAAGGAAATCGTAAGAGTTATCAAATGGATCCAGCAAACAGTAATGAAGCTTTACGAGAAGTAGAATTAGATATATTAGAAGGTGCAGATATTGTAATGGTCAAACCTGCAATTCCATGTTTAGATATTATTAACCGTGTAAGTGAAAATTTCAACATGCCAATAGCTACTTATAGTGTGAGTGGAGAATATTCTATGCTTAAAACAGCAATTAAAGCAGGAGTTTTACCTGAAGAATCCATAATGGAAGCTATGATAGCAATAAAAAGAGCAGGGGCAGAATTAATAATAACTAACTTTGCACCTGAATTATTAGACAAATTATAAAAATAAATTAATAAAGGAGTTAAATTTTAATGTTAAAACCAGAACTCATAGGTAAAATATCATCAATATCAAGTGTTTTAGAAGTAAGTGGATATCCAAAACCTGGAAACGTTCACCGTACACGAGACTTTTTTGACATGTCCTTTGAAGATTTCCTTATCAGTGGAGTAGTAACACAAAACATCATTACCTCCTCAGCAACACAAGCAAAAGAAATACTTAAAGATAATGATTATAGTAAAGCACATATAGGTAAATATATTTTAGAAGCAGTTAAAGAAACTGATAATTGGATAAAAAATAATACTAACCTCGGTATCATGATGTTAGAAGTTCCAATAGCTCAAGCTGCAAGTATTAGTAATGATTTTACAGAAATACAAGAAAATATTGGAAAATTATTAGATGCTACAACAGTGGAAGATGCAGTAAACCTTTATGATGCAATAAATCTTGCAAGTGCTGGAGGAATGGGTGAACAAGAAGAGTATGATGTTCAAAGTGACAATGCAAAAGATGAACTTCGCAAAAATAATCAAACCATGTATGATGTACTGGAAATTTCTGCAGGTTGGGATCAATTAGCATTTGAATTAACAAACAAAATGCCAAAAATCTTCGATATAGGATTCAAAACTTTTGATGAATTAAGAAAAGATAAAAGAACCAACACAGCAACAGTTCAAACATTCTTAACATTACTTTCAAAAGTACCAGATACTTTAATTAGCCGTAAATATGGTGAAGAAGAAGCATCAAAAGTTAGTGAAAGTGCTAAAACTTTACTAAACGAATATGGTGAAGAATATTTTGATAAAGATTTAAACTACTTTGATGACTATCTTTATGAAAACAATTACAATCCAGGAACCACAGCAGATTTAACAGCTGCAAGTATAATGTTAAGCTACTTAAAAGATGAAATGGAATAAAAAAATATTTAAAATTATTTTTTTATAACACTTCTATTTTAAAAAAAATATATAAACTTATTAAAACAAAAACATTATTATTCTATTTTATATTAAAAATTTTTTTTACGGTTGAACATAAAATGAGCGACGATATTACAAAAATTATTAATGAATTACATATTTACGAAAAAAAACTCTTAAAAGAGTTAGAAAAAGACGAAAACATAACACCAGATAAAATAGCTGAAAACACAGGTATGGATATTAAATCAGTTATGAGTGCAGCAGGATCTCTTGCATCAAAAAATATAATAATCATGGAAAAAGATGTAGAAGAACATTTCCAACTAACCTCTGATGGCGCACTATTTGCAGATGAAGGTCTACCAGAACGTAGAGTAATTAATGTACTAAAAGAAAAGAAACAAATACCAATGAAAGACCTTATGGGCGAAGCAGGATTGCAAAAATTTGAAGTCAACATTGCAATGGGTTGGTTAGTTCGTAAACACTGGGCTAAAATTGATAAAGGTGTAATAAGTATAACTGAAGAAGGGGAAAATGCATTTAATAATTTAGGATCTGATGAAGAATTACTTAGCCTCTTAAAAATTAAACATATAATAAACCCATTCGAATTACCTAATAATCTACTAAAAGGATTAAATGAATTAAAAAACCGTAAAAATTTATTAAAAGATACTAAAAAAGTAGATCACTCATTCAAATTAACACCATTAGGTTCAAAAATTTTAGAAACAGGAATAACCATAAAAGAACAAGCAACACAATTAACCCATGAACAATTAGAAAGTGGAGAATATGAAAAATTATCATACCGTCCCTATGATATTAATGCAGAATCACCAAACATATTCCCAGGTAAAATGCATCCACTTAGAAAAATCATAGAAGAAATACGTGATATATTCTTAAACATGGGATTTACAGAATCAGATGGAGATATATTAAACAGTGCATTCTGGAATTTCGATTCACTCTTCCAACCACAAGACCATGCAGCACGTGAAATGCAAGATACATTTTATGTTAAAAACCCAGCACGTGTAGATTTACCAGATAAAGAATTAGTTGAACGTGTAGCAAGCACTCACGAAGACGGAGGAGAAACTTCATCTGAAGGTTGGGGTTATAAATGGGATGTAGAAGTTGCAAAACAATCAGTACTAAGAACTCACACAACAGGAATCAGTACAAAATATTTAGAAAGTCATGAACCTCCATTTAAAATGTTCAGTGTAGGTCGAGTATTCCGTAGAGAAACAATTAATTATAAACACTTACCAGAATTCCATCAAGTAGAAGGAGTAGTAGCTGGTGAAAACATTAATTTCCAAAACCTTTTAGGAATCTTAAGAGAATTTTATAAAAAATTAGGATTCACACAAGTACGTTTCAGACCAGCATATTTCCCTTACACTTACCTAAGTATAGAAACTGAAGTATTCTTTGAAGAAAAAGATTCATGGATAGAATTAGGTGGAGCTGGAATGTTCCGTCCTGAAGTATTAAAACCATTAGGAATAGATACTCCGGCATTAGCATTCGGTTTAGGAATTGAAAGATTAGCAATGTTACGTTATGATATAAATGATATAAGAATGCTATATAAAAGTGATATCAAATGGTTAAGAGAACTACCATTAGATAAAGGAATCAAATTAGATTAAAAAAAAAGAATTTAAAAAAAAATAGGTTGGAATAAAAATGTCTGAGTTAGAATTAATATCATGGAATGTAAATGGTATCAGAGCTATACATCGTAAAGGTTTCATAGATTGGTTAAGTGAAAATAAACCAGATATAATTTCAATACAAGAAACCAAAGCTCAAATAGACCAATTACCAAAAAAATTAATAAATATACCAGATTACACTAGCTATTTCAACAGTGCAGAACGTAAAGGATACAGTGGAGTAGCAACCTATTCACAAATTAAACCTAAAAATGTTATAAATGGAATGGGAATAGAAAAATTCGACACTGAAGGCCGCTTACTAAGAATAGATTACGATGAATTCACCCTATTAAATATTTACTACCCAAATGGTGGATCTGGAGAAGAACGTTTACAATATAAATTAGATTTCTATGATGCTTTCCTAGACTATGCAAATAAACTACGGGATGAAGGAACTAATCTTGTAATTTGTGGTGATTTAAACACTGCACATAATCCTATAGATCTTGCAAGACCTAAAGCTAATGAAGAAGTTTCAGGATTTTTACCTATAGAAAGAGAATGGGTTTCTAAATTCTTAAGTAATGGTTATGTTGATACATTTCGTGAATTCAACCAAGAACCTGATCAATATACTTGGTGGAGTTACCGTACTAAAGCACGTGACCGAAATGTAGGTTGGAGATTAGATTACTTCTTTGTAAATGAAGAATTTTTAGATAAAGTAGTTGATTCCTATATTTTATCTGATGTAATGGGATCTGATCATTGCCCAATAGGTTTAAAATTAGATTTATAAAAAAAATAGGGATGAAATTTTTTCAAGAAAGGGAAATTTATATTTTTCCCTTTATATTAATTACTGTTTTTAATTATTTACTATTTTTTTTTATAAGATTGTGTTTAATTCTGAGATATTGTTTAAAACTTTTAATTCAATATTTTCTTCAATTATTCTTTCTTCAGATTCTAAATCAATATTTGAATTTACAAGGACGGTTTTCATTCCAGCATTTGCAGCTCCAATAATATCCACATCTAATTTATTACCAACCATTATACTTTTCTCTGCTTTACAATTCATTTTTGATAGAGCTTCTTCGAATATGTGACGATTTGGTTTTTTAAATCCTACTTCTTCTGAAGTTATTACTTCATCAAAAAATCCATGGATATTTAATCGGATTAATTTTTCCCATTGTTTTATTGTGATTCCGTTACTTATTGCTCCTAATTTATAACCTTTAGTTTTTAAGTATAATAATGTTTGAGTAGTTCTGGGAAATGGTCGGAGTAATGCGAATTTCACATTATGGTAAGTAGTCATTCCTAATGCTATAAGGAATGGATCTTCTTCTCCTAAAACTGTTTTAGTTAATACATTAAAGTGTTTATCATAATTACTTCCTTTTTGTTCAATTATTTCTTTAAGTAAATCATAAGCTTCATCTTTTTCTAATGGTAATCCGTTTTCCACCATCATTTCAATTGCAGCTCTTCGGGCTGTTTCAGCGAAGCTTGAAGTATCTAATAATGTATCATCTATATCAAAAAATACTGCTTTTTCTTCCAATTTATTATCTCCACATTTATTCATTCTTATTCACAAATTATAAATATTAATTTTTATTATATTTTTTTAAGTTTATATAAATTTTTATTAAACATAATTTTAATTTTAAAAGAAGTCATCTAAACTTTGTTGTTTTTCATTAGTTGCTAAATTAGCTAAATCTTCCTTAGTATATCCTAAAGATTCCATTATTCTTGATACTGCAGGTAAAACTTGATTATTAATATAATAATCTGCATCATAAACTACATCTTCACTGAATTCATAAGGGACTGCTCTTTGACTTATAGATCCTTTACCTTTTTTTATTACATAGCGTATAATGGTCCCTTTTCCAATTTCCATACCTTTTTCTTCCATTTTTTTTGCAGCTATTACATGAGGACCTATTTGTTTATATTCTGATAATTTTTTAGTAATTTGGGTATGAATAACTAAATCTTCTAAATTAACATTTCCTGATTTTATTTTTTTTAAATTTTTACCAATTATTTTTACTGCTTTGTTAATGTTACCCTCTTTAAGAATGGCTTCTAATATGTTTTCTTGGGTTTGTTTTGCTATTGGGGCCCAATCTCTTCTAACCAGCTCTAATCCTTTAGCTATTATTTTTCCATTTTCAATTACAGCATATCTTTTTTTGGTTAAAAAGAATCCTCTGCGATAAAATCCTTCATATTCTAATTCCATAGTTGAAGGTAATGTACTATTAAAAGTGCCTAAAAATTCTTTAACTTTTTTTTGAATTTCAATTTCTTTTTTTGTTTGTGTTTTAGATTCCATATTTAAGTGGCACCTGAAAAAATATTTTTTTTTTCAATTTTATTATATTTAATTATGTTTCTTATATTATAATAAATTTTTTAACTATTTTTTTAATTTTATTAAGTTTATTCCTTTTTTCTTTAGTATTTAATGAGTCTTAATAATTAATGCTAATGTTTATATAATATGTAAATACATATACTATATTATAATTCTAATTATCTGTTTTTTGATTATATTTCTTGCATTTTCAAAAAAATTATTCAATAAATTAGAATAATCAACATTAATTACTTGCTTAATTTTTATTAGTAAAATATTTTTTTTGTCTCGAAAAAATATTTGTTTATACAATAAAATAGAACCTTTAATAAAATTTTTTTGAGAAAAATTTTTGTAAAAATTTTAAAATTTGCATATTTTAACATAATATTTATATATAATATTAAACATAATATTTTGATATTATACTTATAAAGAAGACTCTAATTTTTTTCAATTATATAAAAATATAGAAAAATAATTTTTATTGTTTATTAAACTTATTTAATAGAAAAAACTTTTTAAAGAGTTTTATTTTAATTAACTTTTCCAAAAGAGAATTTTAGGAAAAAACTTTTATTATTAAAAAAATGTATAATTAATTTATAAAATGGTGATTATAAAATGGCAATTAGTCAAGGAAAATCTACCAGAGGACCATCTGGTAAAAGAAACATTTCAATGCGTGGAAAAAGAAAATTCGAATTAGGAAGAGATCCTGCTGAAACCAGACTTGGTGAAAAGAATCTTAGAAAAATAAGAACCCACGGTGGTAATTTTAAAAACCGATTAGCTGAAGGAAACACTATAAACATTATAAATCCAGAAAATAATAATGCTGAAAATGCTGAAATCTATAATGTTATTGAAAATAAAGCTAATCCCAACTATGTTAGACGTAACATCATAACCAAAGGAGCTATTGTTGAAACTAGTGCTGGTAAAGCAAAAGTAACTAGTCGTCCTGGTCAAGATGGTGTTATTAACGGTGTGCTTATTTAAGCATACTAATTAATCTTTTTTTTTTATTTAATTCATTATTTTTAATATATTATAAATTAACTATTTTTGTTTACATAAACTATTTTAAATACTTATAATAAATTACATAATGTTATTTTTTAATTCTATAAATCTAATTTTAAAATAAAAAGATAAATAATCGTTTCTTTTTATTTAATTAAAAACAAATTATTAAAAACAATGGAGTATACTTTATGAAAATAGGAATGAACCATGGAGCCGGTGGAGAGGTAATGGAAAACCTTATAAAAGACACTATCCTTGGAAATGTAACTAAAAAAGCGGTTAATGATGGAATTGGATTAGATTCATTAGATGATGGAGCAACTATTCCAATTGGAAATCAACAAATTGTAATAACAACTGATGGACATACTGTAAATCCATTATTCTTCCCTGGAGGGGATATTGGTAGAATCGCAGCTGCGGGAACCATAAATGATGTAAGTATGATGGGGGCAAAACCTTTAGCAATTACAAATTCAATGATAATTCAAGAAGGATTTCCAGAAGAATCATTAGATACAATCATGAAATCTATGGATGCTTGTTGTCAAGAGGTAGATGTTGCAATAGTTGCTGGAGATACTAAAGTAATGGAATCCGATAAATTAGATGGTATTGTTATATCAACTACTGGATTAGGTATAGTTGATAATGATAAAGTTATAAGAGATTCAACTTTAGAAATAGGAGATAAAATCATAATAACTGGAACTGTAGGAGATCATGGTTTAAGTTTAATGAGTTTAAGAGAAGGTATTAACTTCGAATCAACATTACAAAGTGATGTTGCACCAATGTGGGGAATTGTTGAAAAAGCAACCGCTGCTGGAGAAATTCATGCAATGAAAGACCCTACACGTGGAGGATTTGCTAATGCTATAAATGAAATGGCAGATAAATCCGGAGTAGGAGTACTTCTCCAAGATGATAGTATACCTATCCATGATGAAGTTCGTGGAGTTAGTGACATGTTAGGTATAGATCCTTATGAAGTTGCTAATGAAGGAAAAGTAGTAATGGGTGTTAAAGCAAGCGATGCCGAAGATATTTTAAAAGCTATTAAAAAAGATAAATATGGTAAAAACGCTGCAATAATAGGTGAAGTCACTGATGACAATCATGTATTAGTTGAAACACCTGTTGGTGGTGTAAGAATCATGGAAACACCAATTGCTGATCCGGTTCCAAGAGTTTGTTAAAAAAATAGTTTTTATATATTATTAATATAATAAATATTAATAGATTATTAATATAGGTGGCAAAAAATTTATGGTTAAAATTGAATACTTTAAACAAAGAGCTGGTGCTTACATAGTAGACTTTTTTGTCGTATCAGCATTCATGTGGATAATATCCTATGTTCTTTTTTTATTCGCAAATCATTATAATGTATTTGCAATATACCATTACTTCATCTTTGTATTACCAATAATTCAAATAATTTATTTCACTGTGCTTGAAAAAGTTAATCACGCAACATTAGGTAAAAGTTTATTTGATATAGAAGTTCAATCTACTAATCAAGACTTATCATATGCCCAAACATTTGTTAGAAGTATTTCTAAAATTTATTGGGTAATTATTATATTAGATATTTTAGTAGGTATCATAGTTAAAAAAGATGATAGATTTCTTGATTATATCTCAAGAACTGTTATTGTAAAAAAAGAATTTGAAGATAATTCTCAAGATGATGTTGAAGATAAAGAAGAATTAATAAACTAAATTTTTGTTAATGAAAAACACATTTTTTTCATTAAATCAACTTTTTTTAAAATAATTTTATTAAACTTATCTAAAACCTTTTTTTATAAAAATATTAATCAAAAATTAATTAACACTATTTTTAAAACAGTTAAATAAAACAAGTTATTAAACATAATTAAATTACAATATTATACTATTTTTAACATTTTATAATCATATTAATACTCCTATATAAGTATTAAATATTTATTTTTAATAATGATATAATATTTACTCTTAAATTTAGAAATCTTAATTAATTAATTAATGAAACTTTATTAGTAAGTTAATTTTTTTTTAAATAGATAATTGAATATATATTTATTAATAGTTTCAAATTCACTTAATTTTTCAAAGGTAATTTTAATTTTTATAAACTTTAAACTTACCTATTCAGTTTATAGTTCCAAAAACTATTTTAATTTAAAATTAAATATATTTATACTTTTCTTAAGCTTTTAAAATTAAAAAGCATTGATTTTATTAATTTTTTATCGTAGTTAGTTTTATATATTTTCACCATATAAAAATATGTATAATAATTGTGGAAAAATATTTCACCCAAAAAAATACACCTTTTATTTTTCACATAAAAAAAATTATTATTAATATTAAAAATTAATTATTTTCGTGAATATTTTTTTTAAGAAATAAAAGGATTAAAAAAAAATTAAATTTTTAGAAATATTTTTAAAAAGCTTATTTTTTTTAGGTGATTAAATATTATAAAATAATTTTTTCATAATTACTAGAAAATTATAATTTAATAAATTGAGGTGGAAAAATTTTGATAAAAAACAAAGCATTTATTCTTGTACTGTCATTAATACTTTTTATTAGTATTAGTGGAGTTTGTGCAAGTAATGCTAGTGATGTATCAAACAATCCAAATTTATGTAGTAATATTAACCAAATCTCAGATTTAACTAATAGTACTTCTCAAGTTTCAAATAATATTGAAACTTCTCAGGATGTTGCTTCCAACTCATCCACTAATGGGAATATTGCAAATAGTGCAAATACTACAACTAGTGATAATAATTTGGATAGTTCTAATAGTAAGGTGGTTTTACAATCTTCACAAAGTATGTTGAGTCAAACAAATAATAATGTCATTCTTGGGGATACTTATCTATCAACTACCACTACAATGAATTGTTCAGGAAATACAGCATATAAAGGAGATAACTTTATAGTATCACTCCTTGATGGAAATAACAATGGAATATCTGGTCAAACAATAGCTTTAGATTTTAAATTTGGTTCTAATAATAAAACCTACTTCCTAACTACAAATAGTAATGGGGAAGTGAGTATACCAATTAACTTAGCACCTAATACTTATACAGTTACTTATTCTTATTCTGGATCAACTAATTATTCTGCAAGCAGTAATTCTGTGGATTTAACTGTTATTAATGGAATTTATACTATTATTAATCTTTTAAATAATACAGTTCCTAAAGGAAACAGTTTAACAGTTTCATTAACTGATATTAATGGAAACCCTTTAAGTAATCGACAAGTTAATGTAATATTTGGAAAAGGAACACAATATACTAATCCTTATACAATAACTACAAATTCAGAAGGTAAAGCAAATATTCAAGTAAATCTTGCACTTGGATCATATGATGTTTATTATACCTATAATGGAGATAATACATATCGTAATGTTTCAGGATCATCTCCTATTTCTGTAGTTACTCCAACAGTTTCTAAAACAAATACTATAATCAATGGTAAAAATTTAACTGTTTACACTAATTATGAAAACATATTATACAATATTACACTTCTAGATGCATCAGGTAATCCTGTAAGTGATAAAAATATTTTTGTCTCTATTAATGGTTTATCTTTTGAAATTGTAACTAATGAAAAAGGTGTTGCAAGTTTATATTTACCTAATGGTTATTCTGCAGGAACCTACTCAATAACCTATAATTTTAAAGGAGATTCAACTTACAATTCATGTCAAGGTACTAATTCTTTTATAGTTAACAATTACAATACAAATAAAACCGATACAGTTTTAACTGCGGATAATATAAGTATGATTCAAAATGATGGTACTAATGTAAGTGTTATCTTAACAGATATTAATGGTAAAGTACTTATAGGTCAACATATTTGTATAACATTTTCCGTAGGGACTAATAGTAAAGATTATTATGCAACTACAGATAATGCAGGTAAAGCAACTTTACCAATAGGTTTAACTAAAGGGGAATATACTGTTAAATATTCATTTACAGGTAATAGTAATTATAATCCAAGTAGTGTTGTTATTGATTTAACAATATCTGCTCCTAAAACTCCTACTTTAATCCAATCTTCAAATCTTACTATGTATCAAGGTTCAGGTCAATCTTACACATTAACATTAATTGATATTTATGGAAATACAATAGCAAATAAAGAAATGTTAATAGTATTCACTAAAGCATCTGGACAGAAATTTAACTATACTTATACTACAGATGAAAATGGTATAATAAACATACCTATAGGATTAGCAGTAGGAACTTATACTATTCAAGGATTCTATTCTGGAGATTCAGTTTACAGTGCTTGTAATGGGGATATTCAAAATATAATTGTTAATCCTCAACCTGTTAGCTCTGATATAAGTATTAATCAAATAATTTCTGGAGCTATTTCTATACGGGATTATGTTTTAGCTAATTCTCTCTTACCTGATAGTATAACTCTTAATGATAAAACTTATACTATAGGTGATTTTGCATATTACGTTGCTCAAGCAATTGTTAATATTAATTCTGGAAATACTAATAGCGTAACTCTTAAGGATGTTACTGCTGCACCTAATCCTAATGGAGATTATATTAATGGTAAATATGATATGGATAAACTTGTAAATGTTGCTATTAAAGTTGTTACTTTTGTTAATAATCATGGTTATGATCCTAATTATGTAGGTACTTCTTTAGGTCAAATGTCATTTGATGATTATACTTATGCTATGGTAAAAGCTTTAATATTCTATTCAGAGAATGGTCGTTTCCCTAATTTTGTTTCTGTTGTTTCTTCTTCTGTAAATGGTGGTACTTCTAGTGATTTACCAACTAACCAGTTTGTATCTGGTTTAAATGAGCGAAATAATGGTGCAGATGCAAGTGCTTATTATGCTAATAGTACTAGTTGGAAATGTAACTCTCAAAGCAGCACTATTATATCTTTAGCTAATAGTTTAACTTCAAGTTTAACTACTCAAGCTGATAAAGCTACTGCCATATTTAATTATGTTAGAGATGACATTAGTTACAGTTACTATAGTAATAGTGTTAGAGGTGCTTCTGGTACTTTATCTGCGGGTAAAGGAAACTGTGTAGATCAAGCTAGTCTTGTTATTGCTCTCTGTAGGGCTGCAGGTTTAGCTGCTAGATACTGTCATGGTCAAGGATGTACATTTAGCAGTGGTTTAGTTACTGGACATGTTTGGGCACAAATTCTTATTGGAGACACATGGTATTCAGCTGATGCTACTAGTGTTAGAAATAGTTTAGGACATGTAGTAAATTGGAATGTGTATTCATTTTCAGATTTACATAAATACGTTGTAGTGCCATTTTAGATTCAATATATTTTAATTAAAAATTTATTATTTGAGTTTATTTATTTTTTTTTTTTTTAAACTCATTATCTTATTTTTATTATTTTTTTCATAAAACTTTAAATAAATTAAAAGTGTATAATTATTTAGGTAATTATAAAATTTGATTAATTTTTTTTAAAAGTAATATTTTTTTTAAAGGTTTTTGTTTATGGTTAAAAAGTATAAGAAAGTAGCTGTTGGTGGAACTTTTGATAAGTTTCATTATGGACATAGGGAATTAATTGGAAAAGCTTTTGAGATTGGTGAAGAAGTAGAGATTGGTGTTACTTCAAATGCTTTTGGGGGTTTAAAAGGAGATATAGATTCTTGTGACGTTCGTATGGGTAATTTAAATAATTTTCTTAAGGGATCTCATGCTAATTTCCATATTAGTCGTTTAGATGATCCTTTTGGGCCGTCTATTGATGATCCAGATTATGATGCTATAGTTGTTAGTCTCGAAACAGAACCTAATGCTCATAAAATTAATGAGATTAGAGAAAATAAAGGTATGAAACCTTTAGATATTATTGTTATTAATTTTGTTTTAGCAGTTGATGACGTGCCTATTTCCAGTACCCGGATTCGTGCTGGTGAAATTGATAAAAAGGGACGTCTTTTGAAATAATTATTTGATTATTTCAATTTTTTTTAAAAAAATACGATATGTTTATATATTCATTTCGTTAAATAATTAAATATAAACTCTTATATTATAGAATGTTTATAAATAACCAATAGTTAAAAAAAATATTATTCAAAATATAATACATTAAAAGAGCGAAGAGAATAAAAATGATTATGGACACATTTTTTAACTATTCCAAAAGATAAAAAATAAATTTTCGGGGTTTTCAAATGGTAGTTATTGAAAGAAATGGTAATGAAAAAAGAAAATTAATGCATAAAAATGATAAATGTGTAGGTTGTGGAATATGTGCACAATTATGCCCAACACAATCATTAGAATTAGGTCCAATAGCAGACATCTCAAGAGGCAAAACCAACCAAGATAAAATAAAAATAGAAAAAGACAGTTGTGTGCTCTGTGGATTATGTGCATCAGTATGTGCATTCGATGCATTAAACTTAGAAATAGACGGAAAAAACATACAAGACTTACCTAATTATCCAAAATGGACACACTTCTCAGAAATTGATGAAGAAAACTGTATCTACTGTGGAAAATGTAGTTATAGTTGCCCACAAGACGCAGTCTTTTTCCAAAGAAACTTACCAAAACCAACAGATTTAATTCATGGAAACATATCAATAAATGAAGAAGACTGTTTATACTGTAAAATTTGTGAAGAATTATGTCCTGTAAGTGCAATAACAATAAAAGCAATTCCAGAATCTTCAACTAGAACAGATTTAGCAGTACCAAACAATATAGAAGTGGATTTAAATAAATGTGTACAATGTGGAGTATGTAAACGAGCATGTCCACAAAATGCAATAAAACAAGTCTGTGACACATGTATGTATGCTGATGAATTACCAGAACCAGAAATAACTGGAAAAACATTCATTGATAATAATTGTGTTTACTGCGGATACTGTAAAGAATTATGCCCAGAAGACACAATAAAAGTAGTTAAACCATTCGATGGAGAAATGCTAATTCCAGAAGCAGAAGAATGTAAAGATTGTCAAGATTGTATAGAAGTATGTCCATGTAACGCTTTAGAAATAAAAGATGGATTTTTATCACTTAATGAAGAAAGATGTATTCTCTGTGGCGCATGTGTAAATGCTTGTCCTTTAGATGCCCTACAATTACGTAGATCAAGTATGAAACTTGAAAACATAACAAACGCATCCTGGCAAAAAATCATAGGAAAACTCTTAGAATAAAAATAAATATTAAATAATTTTTTTTTAGAAATATAAAAAAATGAAAAATTAATATAAAAAATTAATTTTCATTTTATTCTAAAAAAAATATTATTCTCTCTTTTAATAAAATAAATTGCTTTTTTTAACCATTTTTCACTATTTTTTAATTATAACCTAATATTAAACCTTTATCTGTCCATTATTAAACATTAATTTTATATATTAAAATAATTATATTAATTTATAATTAAAATTATAGGATATTTAATATAATCATTTTATTACAATTATACTAACTAACCATATTTAGTATAATAAATAAAAACACATACACAAATTTTAAAATAATTAAACTTTTAATTTTATAAAAAAATTTTAGGGGAAAACTTTCAAAAATTATTAAATAATGTTTTATGGTGGTAAAAGAAGAATGGATGAAATGAATCAAATATTTAAAGGAATTTTACTCGCCGCTATAGGTTTAATTGTTATATATGAATCAATAATTTACAGTTTATTAGATATTATATTGCTATTAGGTTTATTAATGTTATTTATCGGTATAATAATGTTAATATCAATTTTCATAACAAATGGTTCTAATCAAAATGAGTTAATAACAAAAACTAAAAACTCTTTAACTAATAAAAAAAACAATTTAACCTCTGAAACAAAATCCATAGCATCCTTAGATGACTCATACAATAATGAATCAATATTCACAACTATAAACAAACAATTTGCTGAAAGATTCACCAATCCAGAATATAATTCAAAAGCAGTTTTACGTTCAAACCCTCAAGTTTGGGATGAACCCTCATATGATTATGAAGAACCAGAAGAAGATTTAAATTCTAGAAATATTTCACTATCACCATCTAAACAAAATAATTCTAGAAAAAATAATCTTAATAAAATTGGTGTGATGCCAAGAGGATATAAAAAACATCCACCTGCAAGACAATTTAACTTCACTCCTAATTATGAAAAACCAATGAAAGTCACACGTAAACCAAAAAGAAGAGAAGTTCCATTAGATTATGAAAATGTTGAAGCTCCAGTTTACCAAGAACCTATTCCTGAATCAATAACTCCAGTCTATGCCGAAGAATATGGAACTGTTTATGATGAAGAAGAAACTATAAGTAAACCATCAATTGTTTCTAATGTGAATAATCATAAAATAAATGATGATACTTATAATCTTATACCAAAAAATACAAAATCTACAGAATTATCAGATTTCATTACAGAAAAAACTCATAATGTACAAAACGTGCAGAAAACAAATCCTTCTAAAGTTAAAAAAGGATCTAGGCTACGAAAAAGTTATGTAATATGTAATCAAGGTATAATGACTTCAGAAAATGCTTTTGAATTAATAGGTAAACATGCAAAATCTGAAATATTTTTAGAAGTACCTTCACTTAAAGAGTTAAGCAGTGGTTTTTTAGCTAATATTTGTAAGTTAAATACAAAATTAATTATTCAAGAATTTAATCTTAAAGACACTTCATACATATTATTAATATCAGCATTAATTGAAGATGGGGTGAAAGTAAAACTTTTACCAATAGTAAACACCTTTAACTTAATAAGTGATGATTCTTATGCATTAATAATTTCTAATGGAGAAGATCAAATAGATTTTGATTATGGTGCAGTTTATACTGACATACAATCTATTAATTTAGTTAAAGATAACTTTAATAAATCATGGGATTTAGCCCATAATTTAGACAATAAGTAAAAAAAATTTATATTAGGTGATAAAAAATGGAAATAACATGGTTAGGTCATTCAACCTTTTTAGTAGAATCTAATGAAGGTGTTAAAATCTTAATTGATCCATTCATAAGTAATAATCCAGCATGCCCACTTCCAGTTGAAGAAATAGAAGCAGACATTATTTGTGTTACTCATGGACACAGTGATCATTTTGGTGATGCAATGGAATTATCCCACAATTTAAACTGTCCAATAATATGTATACATGAAATTGGATTATTCTTAGCAAAACAAGGAATAAATAAAGTAAGTATGAATAAAGGAGGTTCACTTGTTCTTGAAGGAATAAAATTCACAATGTTAGATGCTAAACATTCCGGAGCATTAGATGTTGTAGAAGAACCTGTTGCTGGTGGTGAACCTGCAAGTTTCTTAATAACAATGGAAAATGGTGAAAAATTATTCCATGCTGGAGATACAGCACTATTTGGGGATATGAAAACTATAATTGGTGAAATTTATAAACCTGATGTTGCAATTTTACCTATAGGAGATAAATTTACAATGGGACCTTTCGAAGCAGCATTAGCTGCTATGTGGATTAATCCAAAATATGTTTTACCAATGCATTATAATACTTTCCCTGCTATAGAACAAGATCCTGCAGTATTTAGTAATTTTGTAACACAATTAAATCCAAAAATAGAAACAGTAGTTATAAATCCTTTAGAAACTTTTGTTCCTGAATTAAAGGATGAATAATACTATTTTTTAATCTTTTTTTTATTTTTTCATTAAACGATATTGTATTTCTCTTGGATCAATAATATCACATTTACCACTTGGTAAAACTCTTACAACATCATCTATGCCTAAAATATTTTCTTTATCAATTTTACTTAAGATTTTTTTAGCTATTGCTTCTTTTTTAATGTGTCCTGGTTTTAATGCTACAAAATTATCACAATATTTGTTTACTGCTTCAATAGGTCCGGCCATTATACGTTTACCTTCATAATCTACAATACCCACTGCTAATTCCAGATTCGCATTTCTAATATAATTTCTATGTCCTCGTATTATAAAAGAACCTTTAGGCACATATTCTCCAGATTCTGGTGTTTTACTTACTTGGTTTGGTGATACGTAATATACATCTTGGTTACTATAACCTTCAGACCATGCACTAGAATAAGAAGCTGCAAAAATTCCTGCTTCTTTTATAGTTTGATTTGTTAATTCTTCACCTTTTAATCGTATACTAATTGAAGGTGCACCGTGAATATCACAATGGAGGTAAATATCATTATTATCTAAATATTTTTTAACAATAGTTTCATTAGTATTAGCATCACGTCCTCCAACTACAAGGAAACCATCGCTTGATAAAAACCATCTTAATTTTTCAAACCATTTTAATTCTTTTTTTACACGTTTTTGAGTAACATTCACTTTTTCCATAGCAACAGTTTTACGTTCACGTATATCTTTTAATTGTTTACGAGTATTCTCTATTGCAATATTTGCCCCATTAATTTTATGTTTTGCTTTTTTACTTTTTTCATAATAAATTTCAGCGTTATCGTTTAAACTCTTTTTACAATCTATGTTGATATGTGTATCTTCTAAAACTAGAGTCATAGTTCCTAATTTATCCATAGATTCAAAAATGTTTGAATCTTTTAATCCACTCTTTTTAGCTTTTTTTAAAGTATTGTTGATTTGTTTCCAGGAATACTCTTTATCTCGAGCATTAAGAATTACTTTTTGTAAAGATTCAATTTCAGTGTAATGTGAATAAATTAATTCTCCTTTGTGTTGACATGTTTCTATAGTTTCATGGAAACCTTCTAATGTTTCTTCTTGTAATTTTAATCTTTTTTCAAATTTTCCTACTTTTTTATTCCATGCACGTTCTTGAACACTTGTAATTTCCTTATTTACTTTACTACTGTAAAACTCATCTGCAGCTTCATTAAAGGTTTTAAATTCAGTTTTTTCCATATTTTGATATTTTCCTAAATTTAATGGTACTAAGTATTCTTTTTTCTTATCTTCTTTTTCCTCTTTATCTATTTGAGGTTTAAAAGCATCCTCTTTTAAGGGTTTAAATGTCTCAGTTAATGCATCATATAATTTTTCAACATCATCATTATTTAAATTAGAACATTCTGTGTTTTTATCAATATTTGTATGGGATATTATTTCTTCAGCATATAAACTACCTAAACCGTTACGTGCAAGTGTACGGACAATATCACTGTCACTATATCTGATTAAGTCGTTGAATTCTAGTAGATTAATTGTTATAGGATTCATTCCATGTTGTGCAGGGAATTCATAAATTTTTTTACTTGAAATATCTCGATTACCTACATGTTTTCGTTTTAATGGTAGGATAATATTTTTTTCTTCATCTAATAGTATTATATTTCCTTTATCAAATAATTCCACGATTAATGTGTAATTTTGTTCTTTTTGCATTTTTATTTCAACAACACGATCAAATTCGTGTTGTTTTATACTTATAACATTTGCACCTTTAACTCGTTTTCTTAGTAGCATTGGAAAACTAGGAGGGGTTAATGGATTTTCTAATGGGTATTGGCTAATATGTAAACGAACACCGGCTTGCATAACAAGGTCTATACGACCATATCCGGCTTTATGGAACCTCATTACAACAGTATCATTGGTGGGTTGAAAAGATTTATCAACTCTTGCGCCTGTTAATAATTTGTTTAATTCATAACTTATTGTATACACATCAACATTTGACATAGTTTTCATATTAAGACATCATTCCTTTAAAATAAATTAATTATTATTATTTATTATTTTTTAAATATTTTAAGATTTACCTTATCATATTAATACTATATTTTAAAAAAAATTACCTATACTAAAAAACATAGTACCGTTCAATAATTATTATACTTATCCTAAAACATTTATTAAATATAAGAGTTAAAATTAATAAATAGTGTTTTATAGTAAATTTTAGTTATTTAAAATAAATCCCTATACATCATTATATTGAAAAACCTTATTTATTAAAAATTTTTCAAATTCTTTATAAACTTAAATACTAGGTAAAAGTAAATATAATAATAATAAAAAATTATAGATTATATATAATTTCTAATTCTTAAAAAAATTTATATTAAATATTTACAATAATCGGAATGATAAAATGGATAACACAGTTAAAGTAACATCAATACATCTCATATTTGCAATAATTGCAGCATTATTATCCTCTGCACTTACAATTGGATGGTTTGGATTCACTAATCCCGTCATAGCAGCTTTAGTAGGTATAGTTTTACTATATATTACAGGACAGTTATGTAATAAAATTTTTGCTGATGATGAAGAATTAAAAGGTTTCACTAAATGGTTATGGGATGGTATAGTACCATTCATTTTCTGTTGGTTCCTTGTTTGGACTTTATTATTTAATTATTTAGGTTTACCTCATTAAATTAATTTTTTAAAAATCTAAACCCAATAAATTTCATCATTTACTCTTTTTTTACTTTATTTTTAAAATATTCTAATTTTTATATAATATCTTTTTTTAATAGTATTTCCCCTATTTTTTGGGAGAATTTTATATACTGTAGAGAACATATATAATAAATAGAAGATTAAAAGAAAAAGATTATTAAAATTTCAAGTTTTAATTATTTTATTGTTTTTTTAGCTGAAAATTTTGATTATTATTTTATCTATTAAAATTTTTTTAGATTTTTTCTTTTTTTTAGCTTAGGCTTTAAAATGATTTGTTTGTTGGTTTTTTAACTAACAAATTATATTTAGATAATCTTCTCTTTTTAAGTATTTAATTAAAAATTTATAATATGAGGTGTTTTTAATATGGAACGTAGTCCTATTGAATCTAAAGATTTATGTGCTGTTGGTTACGATGAAAACAGTAAGGTTCTTGAAGTAGAATTAAAGGATGGGGATGTTTATCACTTTGCTCGTGTTCCGGTTAAGGTTCATACTAAATTGATGAATGTTGACGATAAAGAAACATATTTTGATCGTTATGTTAAGAATAATTATCCTCACCGTAAAATTTAATTTTTAATTTATAATATTTTTTTTCACTAATTTTTTTTAAGATTTTTTACATAAATTTTTAATACAAAAGATTTATATGTATGTTAGTACTTACTTACATTATAGTTATTTTGAAAAAGTAAGAAAAAATTTAATAAGTGGTGAAATAACAAAATGAAGAAATGGCTAAAAATTGTAATCATAATCCTCGTAATACTACTCTGTATAGGTGTAATTTATGGAGCAATATCTGTAAATAACAAAGATGCTGAATGTGATTCATTTTCAATCCAAATGCCCCATGACTACAGTGTAATATCCACATCAGATAGGGCAATATCTATAGAAAATAACCAATTTACCAGTAGTATTTTTAAAATAAACAAATTAAATAATAATAATACAACATACATAAAAACAGCAGCAAATGGTGAATTTGTTAACGGTTCCAAAGTTATAAGTACAAATACTCTTGACATGGCAAGTGATAACTTTACTAATTTCACAATACAAAGAACAGAAATTACAAATAAAGACGAATACCAATTATATGCAGAATTTGTAAAAGATGATACAAAATATAGTATTACAAGAACATATACTAATGAAAATTCATTTAACCAAAGCGCAGATAATGATCTTGGAACAATATTAAACCTTGCAGTATCAATAGATAAAAAATAAAACTAAAATTAATATTTTTTTTTTTTAATTCTTTTTTTTTTTTAACACATAAAAAAACATTAAACTACTTTTTAAAAAAATTTTTTTAATCTAAAAACAAAATATATAATTAATTAGATTATTAAAATAAGGATTTTAGATATTTATGGCAAATATAAAAATACACGTATTTCACTGTGGAAAAGTATGTGTAGCGCCAGATATACCATTTGGTGGAGAAAAAACTAATATAATAAAAGCCTCCGGATTATTAACACCTAAAGATAAACGTTTATGGTTACCTGTATCAGCATACCTTATAGAATATGAAAACTATAAAATACTTGTTGACACAGGATGGAGTCGTGAAATAAGTCCTCAAGGGGTTTATGATAAAAAAGCTCAAATAAAACACATGTCCAGAATATTATACAAAATAAACCAAGCAATAATACCTAAAGGACAAACAATTGATGAACAATTAAAAAACATTGGAATACAATCACAAGACATAGATTATGTATTATTAACACACCTTGACTGTGATCATGTAAGTGGTATTAAAACCCTTAAAAATGCAAAACACATCTTAGTATCAAAAGATGAAGTTAAATGCGCCCAAAAAAATAGATTAAGATATACAAAAACTATGTGGGAAGGAATCAATTTAGAACAATTCAATTTTAAAGATACAAATGATGGACCATTCCATAAATCTTATGACCTACTAGGAGATGGAGTTATAAAACTTATAAATATACCAGGTCATTCAGATGGGCTATTTGCTGTTAAAATTACATATAATAATAAGTATGTATTGCTTTTTTCAGATGGGGGATATGCAAGTAAATCATGGAAAGAAATGATATTACCAGGAATATCCATGGATAAAGAAAAACAATATAAATCACTCCAATGGATAAGAGATATGAGTTTAAATGAAAATTGCATAGAATCATTAGCAAATCATGACTCTGATATAAAACCACACATAATAACATTTTAATAAAAAAAATTTTTTTTATATTTTTTTTTAAATAAGATATTTAAACCAGAAAAAATATAATTAAATTAATAATACTAATTTTTTTATAAAAATCTTTTTTTTTACAATTTAATAAAAAGGGAATTTAATATTTATGTTTGAGATTAAAGCTAAAGATAATAGAGGACGTGTTGGAGTATTAAAAACTCAACATGGAAAAGTTATGACACCTGCATTAATGCCTGTGATTCATCCAAGAAAACAAACCATTGATGTAAAAAAATATGGTGCAGATATCGTAATTACAAATGCTTATTTAATTTATAAAGATCCAAAACTTAAACAAAAAGCATTAGATGAAGGATTACATAAATTAATTGACTTCCAAGGACCTGTAATGACAGATTCAGGTAGTTTCCAATTAAGTGTTTATGGTGATGTTGATATTGGCAATACTGAAGTAGTAGACTTCCAAGAACAAATAGGTTCAGATATAGGTACAAGCCTTGATATACCTACAGCACCTTATGTAGATAAAGAAGAAGCACAAAAAGATATGGAAATAACAATCAAACGTGCTCAAGAAGCTATAGAATACCGAAATAATAAAAAATATAATTTAAAATTAAATAGTGTAGTTCAAGGATCAACATTTACAGATTTACGTAGTGAATGTGCAGATAGACTAACAAGTTTAAATGCAGATTTATACCCAATAGGAGCAGTAGTGCCATTAATGGAAGGTTATGATTATAAAAACCTTGTAGATGTAGTAATGGCAAGTGTAAAAAACCTACCTGATAGTAAACCTAGACATTTAATGGGTGCAGGCCATCCAATGGTATTCGCATTATGTGCAGCAATGGGTTGTGACCTATTCGATTCAGCAGCTTACATATTATATGCTGAAGATGATAGATTATTAACCACCACAGGTACAATAAAATTAGAAAACTTACATGAAATGCCATGCAGCTGTGAAGTATGTAGTAAATACACACCAGATGAATTAAGAAAATTACCTAAAAAAGAAAGAGTGGAATTAATAGCAGCACATAACTTACATGTTAGTTTTGCTGAGTTAAGACGTATACGTCAAGCAATCTATGAAGGTACATTAATGGAACTTGTTGAACTACGTTGCAGAGCACACCCTGCACTACTTGATGCCGTACGAGAACTTGGAAATTATAGTGAAGATTTAGAAAAATATGATCCAAGTGTTAAAAAATCAGCATTCTTCTATACTGGACCAGAATCATTAAAACGTGCAACAGTAACTAGACACTTAGAAAAATTACGAAATCAACCTAAAAAGAAAGATTTAATAATTTTAGGCGGAGGACGAAAACCTTACAGTAAATATTATCAAGGAAGACTTGGAAGATTCCACACATTAACTGGAAGCCAAAAACAAGTAAATCCAGAAGAAGCAGATTTCATGGTACTTGACATACCATTTGGTTTAACCCCACTTGATTTAGATGAAACATATCCTTTAGCACAAAATGTCGCACCTAAAATTTTAGATGATGATAGTATTGAATTCTTAATAAATACATTAGCAGAGTTCAGTGAATATTACAATCAAGTATTAATCCATGCAAGACCAGTAAGAGAATACGGTTTAGACCTACCAGAATATGAACACTCCCATGATATACGCTTTAAAAAAGATGATACAAGAAAAATTAAAGCAATAGCAAATTACCAATTTCAATCAAACATAGGAGAACAATTGTTTGATGGTGATTTAAACATTGAAAAAAGTAAAAAAACTGGTAAAATTAGACATATTTATGATGGTGAAGAATTAATAGCTAATATGAGAGCATCTGATGCTAATTTTGTCTTATCTGATGAAGGAGCAAAAAGATTACATAAAAATATAAACTATCCAAATAACCGAATAGTTGTAGATTCAAGTGTTGAAGAATTCGCACGTGATGGGAAAAGTGTTTTCTCTAAATTTGTAGTAGATATAGATCCTAATATACGTGCGCAAGATGAAGTTTTAATCACTAATTCAAATGATGATTTACTAGCTTATGGTAAAGTATTATTAAACCCTAAAGAAATAAATGATTTTAATACAGGTCAAGCAGTAAAAGTACGTAAAGGATTTAAATTATAAATAGTAAAAAACAATATTATATAATATAATAATTAATTGGATGATAATATATGATGCCTGGAATGAACCCAAAACAAATGAAGAAAATGGAAAGACAAATGAAGAAAATGGGAATGAAAATGGATACTCTTGAAGGAGCAAGAGAAGTAATTATACGATTTGATGAAAAAGAATTAATAATTACTGATCCGGATATAACTTTAATGAATGCAATGGGACAAGAAACCTATCAAATTATAGGAGAAGCAAAAGAAGTACCAATTGATGTTCAATTAGAAATCCCAGATGAAGATATAGAAATGGTTGCAAATACTGCAGGGGTAACTGAATCAGATGCAAAACAAGCATTAGAAGATGCAAATGGTGATATAGCAGATGCAATCCTTAAATTACAAGGATAATTAAATATAAGATTTAGAGGTGTTAAAGGTGACATTAATAGCACACATATCAGATTTACATGTAAGTAAAGCAAATTTCAATGAAAAATCTTTCTTACAAATCATGGAAGAAATTAACAATTTAAATCCAGATATGATTATATTAACTGGAGATTTAACTGATGAAGGATATTATCAAGATTTTAAACAAGTATCCAAATATTTAGACATGTTTAATGCACCTTTATTTGCCGTACCTGGAAATCATGATTCACGAAACATTGGATATGAAACATTTGAAGAATTAATTGGTGAAAGAAGCTGGAAACTTACCAAAGAAGATGAAATGGTAATAATTGGTTTAGACAGCAGTGCACCAGATGTGAATTATGGACATATAGGACGAGAACAACAATTCTGGTTAGAATCACAACTAGAACAAGCTAAAGAAGAAGGATTATTAACTATTGTAGCCCTACACCACCATGTAATACCAATACCACAAACAGGTAGAGAAAGAAATGTTTTAACTGACGCAGGAGACATACTTAAAACATTAATAGACCATGATGTAGATATTGTAATGTGTGGACATAAGCATGTACCTAACCTTTGGAAAATGCATGACACATTATTTGTAAATGCAGGATCTGTGTCAAGTGTTAAATTACGTGGAAAAGATGTGAATAGTTATAATACTTATAATATAACTGATGATTATATTGAAATATTCTTAAATCGTATAGATGGTACTAAAATACCATTTGGCAAATTTAATAGAAAATTGTGAATAATTTATACTTTTTAATATTTTTAAATTTACTCTTTATTTTAATAAAAAACTTCAATAATCTATTTTTCCATTTTTAAATTTTTAAACTAGTTTTCGCCATGAACAAAATATAAATACATGTTAAAGTAATATATTAAAATAATAGTTTAATTTAAAGAATTAAATTTTTATTTTAATTAATCAATATTTTTTTCACAAAAAAAATCAAATATTTAAAAAATTATTTTCTTAAAGAAAATATTTTATAACTAATTAATGAATACTTAAAGATTTTAAAATTTATTAATAATAAATTTTACACTATAAAAAATACAATATAAATTTACAATACGGTGGTCATTTTGAAAATTATTATAGATGCAGCTAATGTGGCTCATTACAAAAAAGGAAATAATGGTAAAGCTAAATTTAAAAATATAATAGCAGCTATCAAAGCATTAGAAAAAGGAAATCATGAATTCCTTATCATAGCGGATGCATCACTCCGTCATAGTATTGATAAAAAAGAAGAATATGAAAAACTTGTCGATGATGGAATTATTGATGAAGTACCAGTAGGAAACATAGCAGACCACTTTATACTTGAAACCGCTGAACAAGAACATGCAAAAGTTTTATCCAATGATAAATACCGAGATTTTGCAGATGAATTTCATGATATTAAAAACATGAGAATACCATTTACAATCAAAGGAGATAAATTAGTACTTGGAAAATCCAAAAAACCTAAAAAAGTTAAAAATCTCCTCCAAAACATTGCAGATGAAATATTAAATGAAATTGAAAGAAAAAGATGGGAAGTTTTCACAGATAAAACAACACAACCATTCAGTCCTTTAAATGTTGCAAAAGCCGCAATACTCCGTTTAGATACCTCTAATGAGAAAACAGTAGGAACACGTATAGAAAATGCATTCCATAGAATGCCAATGTTTAAAAACATAATGGAAATGGTGGATGATGTTGAAACCTCTGCACCATATGTAATCTTTGTATTAGTACATCCTAAAGATTATAAATCAGCAGTACACGACGCAGGAAATATTAGTGTAACAGTGGCTGATCGTTTACACTTAGTTAATAGACCATTAATAGCAGTTCGTAATGATTTATTCGTAAAACCCGGTGAATTTGCATTAAACATAATAGTATCTGATGAAGTAGAAGATATATGTCCATTTAATGTAGAAGTAAGAATTAATTCATATGATGAAATGTTTGTTAAAAACAATTCAAGAAACATTGCAAGTACTATAGCTGCAAGACTCGGATCATGGAAATTTCCATATGTAAGTGTTAAATCAGACATGTTAATGGAAAAACCCGGAGAATTTGACATATATTTAGAAAAAGGAGGAAAACCTGATGGCTGAACACAGCTTAACTAGGTTTTTTTTCAAGTTAATTACAGGTTATGAAGCAATAAGTATAGGAACAAAATACTTTCCAACCACACCATTAGAAACAGAATATGTTGACATGCTCAACTACACTCAAACAGTTTTAATGGAACTTGAAAAAGCAAACATTACAACAGAAAGCATTTTTACTAATCTTGTAAGAGATGTTGGTAAAGAAAATATCCCTGAGATTCATAGTTTCTATGAATTAACTCCTGCAGAAAATGCTGTAGAAGAATATGCATTAGTAAGTAATATTATCATGGGTAGTGATCGTTATCTTTATATTGAATTAAGTAAACCTTCCTATATTATTAAAGAATTTACTGATATTATTCTTAAAGAAAAAGGGGAAATTGTTGAAGAATCTGCTAATGAAATAGTTAGTAAATTACCTAGTAAAAATGATGCTATACGTGTTGCTATTAAATTAATTGGCATAGGTTTAGATAATAAAATAGGGGTACGATCAGCAGTAGGTATGACTGGTGCAGCTGCTATTGAACGTAGTATTAAATTTAATCAAGAAGTGGGAGATGTTTCAGGTATAGCTTTCACTAAACTTGGTGGAGAATATGCTTTAGTTATTGATACTCCATTTAAGTTAGGTCATTCTAAAAGTGTAGATTATAGTTATTATTTATTCATTGATATAATTAATTCTACTAAATTTATTAGTGAAAATGGTCGTAGTAAATTAGTTGAATTGATGACAGGTATTAAAGCTTTTATGGAAGAAGAATGTGAAGGTACTATTGAAGGTTACCGTAAAGGTGGAGATGATTTAATTGCCCAATTTCCAAGTAAAGATTTAGCTATCCGTGCGGGTTTAGATTCAGCATGGTATATTCTTAGTAATGGTGCTAAAGTTAAGATTGGTATTGGTAAAACTAGACGTGAAGCTGGTGAACGTGCTAATATTGCAGAGCAAATTAAGGTTCAAGGTGTTGAACCATTATCTTTAGTAGTATTTGATTTGGCAAATGGTTTATATGCTTATAATATTCCTTCAGATTTTGTTAGAACTATTATAAATTTATTTTTTAACCATAAATCTAAATTGATAAGTTTATTTGTTGTTGTATTCATATTATGTTATTTCTTGTTCCTTTTCAATTTAGGATTTTTAGGATTTTTTGTTGTTTTAATTGCAATGATTTATGCAGTAGCTACTTAAATTAAATCCTTTTTATATTTTTTAAAATTAGTATTCTTTTTCGCTTTTTTCTTTAGCTTCCATAAGTATTTTTGTTACTTGTTTGGAACGTGCTGCTTTATCTAGTTTCCAAGTTAATGATGCATTGTCATCTAGCCAATTGGCTATATCTGATGGTAATGATATGTTCATTCTTGTTTTTTCAGATAATTTCCATTTTCGATCTACATCGTCTTTTTCTATCATATACCTTTAGGTTAGTTTATAATGTATATAATCTTTACGATTTATTTTAATATTTACTTTTGTTTATGTTTACTTTTGTTTATTATTTATACTTTATATATGAATATATATGTTTATGTGTAATTGTTTACACACTCTTTATTTTTATTTTTTAACTAAAAATAAGACATAAACCTATCAGTTTATTTGCAAAAAACCCATTGTTATACCATAAGAAATTTTATAATAAAAAATAATAATTCAATATCTTATTTAGATTAAATTTTCTATTAAAAATATTTTTAAATTAATTAACTGCATTGAAATTTATTTTCCTTATTATTTTTTAATTGTTTGATGTTTTTAGAATAGTTATACTATTTTTTAAATTTTTTTAAAAAATTTTAATACACATATAATTACACACTTACTCACTTAATAAAGTATATATAAGACTATCCATAAAATTTATTAATAGCATTATAACATAAACCAGTTTTAAACATACAAAACATTAAATTATAAAAATGTTACTAATGAAAAGAAAAAATTTACAAATTTATTTGGAGGAATAATGAGATCTAGAAATGAAGCAATAATCGTAATATTATTAGTTTGTTCACTTATTGCATTCGGATTAGGTACAGGTATAGGTATTACAACTGGAATGAACGGCCATAGTCAAGCAGTCCAAGATCAAAACCAACAATTATCAGTAAATGGATCTAATGTTACAAGTGTAAGTAATACAAACTCCTCAGATGAAGTAAACAGTCAAAATGTTCAATCAAATTTACTGTTTATCCTTAAATAAAATATTTTCACATAATAAAAATATAATTATTGGGTAAACTAATTTTATTAAATTTGATTTACCATCAAAAAATTTTTCATATACTATTTTTAATAAAAAAATTACACACCATTTCTTAAAATAAAATATCTAATTTTACAAAATTTCTTATAAAAATTAAAAAAATTATAATCTTAAAATTTATCCTAAATAAATGCTAAAGATAAATTAAAAATTAAGAACCCATAAAAAGAAATAATTTAATGTAATTATAAAAGTTCCAAAAAAAAGTAATTAAAGAACTTACACTTACATTAAAATCATTAAAAAAATAAATTTAATAATAATTAACATTAAATAAAATATTAAATTAAAATTTGTTCATAGGAGAATCTAATTAAAAATGACAATAAATCAATTTAACAAAAATATCACAAAAATCAATGGAGGAATCTGTCAAATAGATGGAGTTAAAGCAAATGGATTCAAAAAAGATAAATACGGTTTAAGTATTATCTATGCTCCAAATAGTACAGCAACGGCAGTATATACTTCTAATAAAATAGTTGCAGCTCCATTAAATTATACTAGAGAAATCATTAAAGATGGAAAAATATCTTTAATCATAGCAAACAGTGGAAACGCTAATTGTTTTACAGGGGAACAAGGAATAATAGATTGTGAAAAAACAGTAAAAATAGCATCTGAAATTTTAAATATTCCTGAAAATGAAATCGCAACAGCATCAACAGGTGTTATTGGAAGAAAAATGCCAATGGATATTTTCACACCAATGATAAAAAAAGTTAGTGCTGAATTAGAACATAGTAATGAAGCTTCTAATAATGCAGCTAAAGCAATAATGACAACAGACACATTTCCTAAAGAATTTGCAGTGGAAGTCACATTAGAAAATGGTAACAAAGTACATATAGGTGGAATGTGTAAAGGAAGTGGAATGATAGCTCCCAATATGGCAACAATGTTATGTTTTTTAGTAACAGATGCGATAATTGACAAACAACATTCTCAAAAAGTTTTAAATGAAGCTATTAAAAAAAGTTTTAATATGGTAATTGTTGATGGAGACGAATCTACTAATGATACTGCAATATTACTTGCAAATGGAAAATCAAAATCAAGTATTATAAAATATGATGGAACCATAGATAAAAATTTCCAAGAAGCATTCAATACAGTATGTATAGAACTAGCTAAAATGATGGCTCGTGATGGTGAAGGAGCAACTAAATTCTTACAAGTAAATGTTGACAGTGCAAAAAATGAAGAAGAAGCTATCAAAGTAGCTAAAACTGTAGTTTCCTCATCTTTAGTTAAATCTGCAATGTTTGGTGGGGATCCAAATTGGGGAAGAATAATTGCTGCAGTGGGATATTCAAACACAACTATGGATCCAGATAAAATCACAATAAGTATTGCATCTGATAAAGATAAAGTTGATCTTGTACGTAATGGTGAAATATTAGCATTTGAGGGAACCTCCTATTTAGATGATGCTGAAAAAATTGTTCAAGCTGAAAATATTTATATTTTCATTGAATTATATCAAGGTCAAGGTTCAGCTACAAGTTATGGTTGTGATTTAACATATGATTATGTTAAAATCAATGCTGAATACACAACATAAAACAAATTTTTTCAATTCATTTTTTTAACTTTCTTTTTTTAAATAATAAATTGTCCTATTACTGGAATATTTTGATACCATTTATCACTACTAGTATCGTATCCTTCACCGTATCCTTCATCATATCCTTCATCATAAGAATCAGCTATCATATCCTCTTGTTCACGTTGATTCAAATATGCTTTATGCGTAGCATTTAAATAATTGTAAAATGTAGATCCACTATATAATGAAGGGGGTGTGCTACTTACTAAACTTTCACCTTCACTTGTTAAACCTGTACTATTTGGTATGTATACACGGACTAAAGATCCATTAGATTCGAAAATAATAACAGTATAATTTCCCATATAATTATTACCACATTCACAAATCAAACAAGGATGTCCACCAATACTAATTTGACTAGAATTTTCTGCTTGATTAATATCATAACCTGCCATATTCATAAAATATTTTGAATCATTATGTACAGTTATACGGAAAATATCACCATTAACAATTTTTTCATAAATAGCAGCATCAGAATAATTACTTAATTGACCATTTAAAAAATCATTTGGAATAGTCATACTAACATTACCTAAAACCATATTACCATCAGATTCACTAGCACTAATAGCTCCAGAAAAAATCAATACACTACAAAATAGTAAAACTAGAAGAATACTTATTTTTCCTAAATTTTTCATTTAATACATTACTCCCCTTTTTATAAAAAAATAATTTAAATTAAATATCACAAAGTATTAAGTAAAACTATTTACTAATATTTATTTAATAATAATTAAAAATATATTTAACATAAAATAATATTTAACATTTATTATTTAATTTCAACAAAATTTGTATAATAATAAAATTTAAAGAGTATTTGATACTATTCCTATAATTCATTAATGAATTCTTTTAAAAGATACTAATTATTAAAATTAATGAGTTAAGTTTATATGTATTAAAAGCTAAAATTATTATATTAAGTTTTTTATATAATATAGAAGCTTATTTTTTTAAATTAACTTTTTTATAAAAATAAAACTCTCAGTATAGACAATTCTATAAAAGTTTTATTTCTTATATTAATAATAAAAATTTTAAAAATTATATTTGCAAAAAATAAAATTAAAGGACGGATTATAATGGCAAAGGTTAAAGGAACAAATAGAAGAACCAGACAAAAAAAAGGATACAGAAAACCTGGAAGTAAAAGAGGAAGAGCTGCAAAACAATCTTGGAAAAAGAGATAAAAAAGATTGAAATAAATTTTTTTTATCACATATGCCATCTTTTTTTTAAAACCAATAATTAATACTTCACCACCCCCTTTTTAAAATACTATTTTTTAGCAATAATTTTATAAGATTTTTTTTTCAATATAAATTAAAAAAAACGAAATAAGTATATTTAAAAAAATAGTAAACAATTATTATAAACACATTTTTTCAACACCACAAAAAAGAAATTTTAATTCAATAATTAATTTAAAAACTTAAAAATTTTCTTTCAATTATAAAATAAATAAAAACTTTAAAAAAATAAAATTAATTAGAGGTATAAAAAAATTGACTGATGCAAAAAACAGTTTACATAGAAAACAACCTAAATCAAAACCCCCTAAAAGAAAATTAATATATGCCGTAATAATATTAATAATCCTAATTGGAGGAATTGTAATTTTTTCAGGTAACTTTTTCTCAAACCCTAATTTAGAAAGCACAAGTAATGCTGTAGATACTTCATTAAGTGGAATATTTGAACCATTAGCAAATTTATTACATATTGATACAGATGCAAATCACCCAAATACTATATCAACTAAATTAGGAACTGCTGAGGAAGGTTTTGTAACACTTGAAGGACCATATGGAAACACATCTTCTAAAGTAAAAATAGCATACATTATAGGACAACACCCACGGGAATCTGATTCACATCAAGCACTTGAAAATGCTGTTAAAAATATTTCCGGTGATTGTGAATATCAATATTATATTTACAAAATAAATGTTACAGCAAATAGTAGTGATTTCTCAGAAAGTAGAATGAATGGGCAATTATTAGCTCAACAATTTGTTGTACCTGATGTAGTAAGTAAAGATTATAGTTTAGTGTGTGATATTCATACATCAAATGCATTTTACTTCCCAGATCCATATATCTTCACACCAGGAAGTGCAAATGGAACAAGTCATCAAATAGCTAACAAAATTGTTAAAAATAATAGTTGGTTATACTATTATGAACCTCCTGAATATTCAAGTCCAAAATATTGTACTCAACCAATATTAGAGAATGGAACACCAGCACTTGTATATGAAGCACACGGACAACCTGGTTTAAGTGTACAACAACAATTAACAGATTTAGTAATTACAATAGATAATCTAAAAACATAAAAAAGGTTTTTCTTATTTTTCTATTTAAAAAAATAAGAACTTTTTTTTACATTCTTTTTTTATAATTTCAATTTTTAAATTAATATCAAAATTAGTAAATTTTTTAATTTTAAAAAAATAATTAAATTGTGGAATTTTTTTTAAAATCTATTTTTGAAAACTTATTAAATAATGAGATTTTCCTTCAGGAATATCTTCACCAACTTCATTATCCACATTTAAGACTTTAAATCCTTCATCACTAAACATTTTTTCAACATCTTCATCACTTACTCTCATTTGGTAAGGAGGTCCATGTCTAACTTCTTGTTTTTTATATTCCATTACATATATTTTTCCTTCAGGTTTTAGAATACGTTTCATTTCTTTAATACTTTCACTACTTTTACGTGCAGCATTAAAGTGATGGAAAACATTTAATAAAAATATTACATCTACACTTTCATCTTCGACTGGTGTTCCTTCAGTAAAATCTGCAAATATTGGTTTTAAATTTTTTATGTTTTGCTCATCTACATCTTTTTGTAAATCTATGATACTTGGTTCATAATTATCTATAGCAATTACTGTTGCATCATCATTTAATAATTTTAATGCTTCCATGCTTATATGTCCATCTCCACATCCAAGATCCATGAAAACTTCATTTCCTTTAAACTTAAAGGATTCTAATATTTCTTTTGCATTTATAAAGCTTTCACTTGAGAATCCTTGTATTCTATGACCATTCTTTGGCATCATATTTGGTTTCGGCATTTTTTATCAATCTTCCATTTTTAATTTAAAATTTAATTAATATTTACTATTTATTCGTTTGTTATTAATATTCATTTCGATAATTTTTTTAATAATATTATAAATAATACATCAAACAAAACCTATTAGTGTTAAAAAATTTGTAATAAAAATTTAATTTTAATATTCAAAAAATTTATAGTGATAAAACATGGAACAAGTAAATATATTAGTTGAAGCATTACCTTACATAAAAAAATTCCATAAACAAAAAATAATGATAAAATATGGAGGTCATGCAATGATAGATGAAATTGCAATGGCTTCTACAGCTAGAGATACAGTACTCCTTAAATATGTTGGAATGGAACCAATAGTAGTTCATGGCGGAGGGCCGGAAATCACTAGAAGCATGAATAAATTAGGAAAAGAACCAAAATTCATCAAAGGACTTAGAGTAACAGATGAAGAAACAATGGAAATTGTGAAAATGGTTTTAGTTGGAAACATAAACACTAATATTGTAAGTAAAATTTGTTTACATGATGGTAAAGGTGTGGGAATTAGTGGAAAAGATAACAAACTCATACAAGCATGTAAAAAACTCCATAAATATCATAATGAAGAAACTGGTGAAATAGAAGAAATAGATTTAGGACTTGTTGGAGAAATAAAAAAAGTCAACCCTGACATATTAAAACTTTTTACTGAAAACAATTACATACCTGTAATATCCCCTATTGGAATAGCAGAAGACGGAACCAGTCTAAATCTTAATGCAGATACTGTAGCTGGAGCACTAGCTAGTGAAGTAGATGCTGAAAAACTAATAATCTTAACTGATGTACCAGGAGTATTAAGAAATCCAAAAGATCCATCAAGTTTAATTCAAAAAATAAAAGTAGAAGAAGTACCAAAACTCATAGAAGAAGGTATAATTACTGGTGGAATGATTCCAAAAATTGAAACTTGTGTAAAAGCAATAAATGATGGTGTTAAATCTGCACATATTATAGATGGTAGATTAAAACACTCTTTACTACTTGAAATTTTCACAACTGATGGTATTGGAACCATGATATATTAATTTATATAAACATTTTATTTTTTTTCTATTTTTTCAGGAGCAAACATTTTAATTAACTCCTTACGTAATAATTTCCAACCATTAACACGAGGAAGTTCATTAGTACTGTAAATTTCACGAGGAACTTTATAACCTGCAATATTATTCTTAGCAAATTTAATTAAACCTTCTTTATCTTCATCATTTTTCCAAATTACTGCTGCAACTGGTAATTCTCCTCGATGACAATCAGGAATACTAAAAACTGCAATATCCTCAACTTCAGGATATTTAATTAATGTTTCTTCAACTTCAGTTGGATAAATTTTCCAACCACTCATATCAATCATATCTTTTTTACGATCAGTAATGAATAAACGATTATCTTTATCTAAATAACCAATATCTCCAGTTAAAAACCAACCTTCTGGGAGAAAACTTTCACGTGTTTCACGTTCCATATTCCAATAACCTTTAGCAACTGCAGGACCACGCAAAGCTATTTCACCATGTTCATATTTATCTAAAGTACTGTAAGGATCATCTTCATCTACAATTTTACATTCACTAAAACATACTGGATGTCCTACACTTTCAAAACGATCTGCTTCAATATAATCTTCTGGACGAATTACTGTACCTGTACCTATTACAATAGTTTCAGATAATCCATAAGCATTTATTATAGGTATACTGTATTGATCTGTGAATTTTTTCCAAATCTTTTTATGTATTGGTCCTCCACCACTAATTATTTCTCTTACACTATCAAGTTTAGATATATAATCACTGTCAAGATTAGTTAAAGTATGTATAACTGGAGGCATACCTGCTAATACAGTTACATATTCATTTTCTATTAATTCTAAATATTTATTTAACTCATATCTTTCCATCATAATATATAAAGCACCTGCACGTAAGGCACTTATTCCCCAACTTATACCTACATGAGCCATTGGATAAATTCCAAGAAATACATCATTTTGTCTTAATTCTAATACATCACATTCATTGTGTATACTTGTAAACCAGTTTCCATGTGTTAACATACTTCCTTTGGGTTTTCCAGTTGTACCTGAAGTATATTGTAGTTGACATAAATCGTCCCAATCAGTAGTTTCTGAGGGTAAAACTTCGGCTTCACGATAATTTTCTATATTTTCTGGTGTGTAAGTTTTTATTCCAATCTTTTCTCCTATTTCTTCACCTTTTAAGTCAGTTATCATTAATCTTGCTTCTGAGTTTTGGCTCATGTATTTTATTTCATTTTCTTTATAAACTCTATTTGTTGGTACGGCTATTGCACCTATTCTCCATAAAGCAAACATACTGAATAAGTATTCAGGTGAACTTTTTAAATAGATTAATACACGATCTCCTTTACCTATTCCTAATTTTTTTAATTCTCTTCCAAGTTCTGATACTATTCCAAGTATTTCTCTAGAATTATATTTAGTTCCTTTTTCGGGACAGTAAAATACATCTTTTTTTAGTCTTTTTGCATTAGCATCTAAAAATGTTGTTATATTAAGCATAATTATCTATTCTCTCTTTTTTTATAATATTTCTTGTAATTTTTTGTTTATTTCTTCTGCAAGTTCCATGGTTTTATTAGATCCACCAAGATCAGGAGTTTTCACTTTTCCTTCTTTTAATACTGTAACTGTGGCTTGTTTTATTTTATCTGCATAATAATCTTGATTTAAGTATTCCAGCATCATACTTATGGTTAATATCATACTTACGGGATTGCTTATATTTTGTCCTGCTATATCAGGTGCACTTCCATGAACTGGTTCAAATAGTCCATTTTCTGATCCAATATTTCCTGAAGGTGCTATTCCTAAGCCTCCTACTAATCCTGCTCCTTCATCTGATAATATGTCTCCAAATAAATTGGTTGTTACTATTACATCAAATCTTTGAGGATCTGTGATTAAATACATTGCTGTTGCATCAACATAAAAATCATTAGCTTTAATTTCTGGATAATTTTTAGCTACTTTGTAGAATGTTTCTTTGAATAGTCCGTCTGTTTTTTTAAGGATATTAGCTTTGTTAACACAGGTAACACTTTTTCTGTCTTCTTTTATTGCTTGTTGGAATGCTAAATCACAAATTCGTTGGCTTGCTTTTTTGGTTATTACTCTTTTTGCAATGGCTCCTTCTTTTGTGGTTTCTTCTATTTGGGAGTATAATCCTTCTGTATTTTCTCTTACTATTAAGAAGTCTACATCATCATAGATTCCTTTTACTCCAGGATATGATTTTACAGGTCTTAAGTTTGCATATACATTGAGTGCTTTTCTTAATTCTATTATTGCACTTTTTTCTCCAGGTATGGATGTAACTGCTCCAAATAATGTTGCATCTGTATTTTTTGCTGATTTTATTGTTTCAGGGGGAAGATTATCGTTTGTTTTTTCGTATAGTTCTTTTCCTGCTTCTTGTGGGCTGTAATCTATATTTAAATCTAATTTGTTTAAGATGTACAGTCCTGCTTCCATTACTTCTTTTCCTATTCCGTCTCCAGGTATTGTTGTTATCTTTTTCATTTTATTATCCAAATTGTTTTTATCTATTATTTTTATATTTTTGTACTTTAAAGTATTTTGTTGTATAGAAAAAATACATTGTTCGTCAAATATCGAAAGGTTTAAATAATCCTTTACATATATTTAAGAAATAGTTATAAATTATATTATAATAATAAAAAAAATAAATAAGGTGATTTTCAATGGAAAAAACAATAGAAGAATTAATACAAGATTTAAAATCAACCGATGAATTTGTAAAAGAAGAAGCAATGGGATTATTAGAGTTCAATGCAAAAGAATCCGTAGACCCACTTATAAATGCATTAAAAAGTTCAGATAAAGAAATAAGAAAAGGTGCAGCTCAAGCATTAGGACTTATTAAAGATACTAAAGCAATAGAACCACTAATAAATACATTATCTGATGGAAATAAATTAGTTAGAAGAGAAGCATCAACTGCATTATCCCATATGGGTGAAGCAGCAGTAGATCCATTAATGGAAACTTTAAAAAGTCCAGATTGGAAAGTTCGAGGAGCAGCAGTTTGGGCATTAGGAGCTATAGGTGATTCTAGAGCAGTAGGATCTATAGAAAAATTATTAAATGATGAAAAAAATTTTGTAGTTGTAGGTGCTAGATACGCAATTGATGCAATTAAAAATCCTAAAAAAGAAGAATAAAAAAATTTTTTTACATAACTAACATTTAATTATTCCTATTTTTCACTTTTTTTTACACAATTTTTTAAAATAATTTCATATAAACAAAATTCAACCGGAAGGGATATTCCACCAACTTTATATATAAATAAATATAAAGAAACCATAAGGATGAAAAATATTCATCTCCAAAAAAATATAGACTCAAAAAACATAAAAATCACTTATAAAACAATAAAATAAATAAACAAAAAGAACATAATATAATATTAATCTATTTTTAAAAAAAAATATGATAAAAAAATATAAACTTTATATAAAATTCAGTGATTTTTCATGTTAACAATAGGAATTCTCAACTTACAAGGCGCAGTATCAGAACATAAAGATATAACCGAAAAAGCAATAGAAAAAATGGGTATAATAGCCCAAACCAAAAATGTACGATATGCCGACGACCTAAAAAAATGTGATGGACTCATCATATCTGGAGGAGAGTCAACAGTAATAGGGAAAATCTTATTCGAACGAGACCTTGATAAAATAATAAAAGACAAAAAAATACCAATATTCGGAACATGTGCCGGAATGGTATTACTTGCAAAAAAAACAAATTACGAACAACCCATACTAGGAATAATGGACATAGAAGTTGTAAGAAACAGTTTTGGAAGACAAAAAGATTCTTTTGAAACAGAACTCAATATTTTAGGATATAAATACCCTGGAGTATTTATAAGAGCACCAACACTAAAAAACTATGATAAAACCAAAAAAGACATCAAAGTCTTATGTGAAGTAAATAACACAATCGTAGCAATACAACAAGGCCCTAATCTAGCAATGAGTTTTCATCCAGAATTAACTAATGATACAAGATTACATGAATACTTCATAAAGGAGGTTAAAAAATGTGTGGAATAGCAGGAATAGTATACAAAGATAAAAAAATGCACAACATTGGAAACGACATGACAAACATGCTAAATGCACTCCAACACAGAGGACCAGACTCTGCAGGATTTGCATTATACGGAGGATTAGGATTACCAGATGGAGAATACATTTTAAACATACAAATTGATGATGATAATCAAATATCTGATGTAAAAAACATAATACAAAACAACTCATCAATCGCACAAGAAGAAAAAATCCCATCAGTTGACGATACCATAATATATAGATGTCATGTCAATTTGGATAATTTCAAACAACTAAAACCCTTAATCACTAAAGTTGATCAAATAGATGATGTAATAGTTTTAAATGGTTCACATTCATTTGAAATGATAAAAGATGTAGGATCAGTTCTAGAAATTGCAAACAGATATGATACAAGAAGTGTAAAAGGAACACATGCAATAGGACACACAAGATTCTCAACAGAAAGTGCAATAGACAGATTCCATGCACACCCATTCCAAACTTATATCTCAGAAGACGTAACAGTAGTACATAATGGACAAATAACAAATTATTGGAATATAAGAGACCCTCTAGAACGAAAAGGCCACATATTTGAAACATTCAACGATACTGAATGCTTAGTACACTACATTGCAGATAAACTAATCTCAAACTACACCTTAGAAGAAGCATTAGAAGGAGCAGTTGAAGATATGGATGGTCCATTCAGTTTCATAATAGGAACACCTAATGGAATAGGAATAGCAAAAGATAAACTAGGATTAAGACCTGGAGTAATTGCTGAAAATGATGAAAAATTCGCAATAGCATCAGAAGAAGTAAGCCTCAGACAAGTAATCGACACACACAATGTAGAACAAATCTCTCCTGGAGAAGTAAGAGTATACGAAATTTAAAAGGCGGAAATAAATATGAGTGAAAAAACAATTACAATTGACGTATCCAAACTTACACCACGACAAACCAACACAAAAATCAGATATGCAATAGACCATGAAAATGTAGAAAAAATTGTTTTAGAAAACCCAAATGCAATGCATTACCTTGTAAATGGGGTAATTGGAGAATCTCAAGTAATTATAGATGGATCTGCAGGATACTTTGCTGGAAGTATGGTTGATAAATTACAAATACTAATCAAAGGAAACGCAGGATGGTTTGTAGGAGACAACATGACTGAAGGAGAAATCATAGTTGAAGGCTCTGCAGGAGACGGAGCAGGTCAAGGAATTTATGGTGGAACTGTAGTAGTTAAAAAAGGTGTTGGAGCCCGTACTGGAGAAATCATGAAAAATGGAACCATCATAATAGGTGGAAACTCAGGATTCATGACAGGAATTTTCATGATGGGAGGAAAAATAATAATCCTCGGAGATGTAGGTGAAGACTTAGCAGAATCCATTGTAAATGGAGAAATATATGTTCTAGGAAAAATAGAAAGTCTAGGAAAAAATGCATTTCAAATGAAAGCAAAAGACGAAGATATAAAAGAATTAAAAACAATTCTCAATAAATATGATTTTAACCTATCTAATGAAGATTATAAAAATTTTAAAAAAATCATACCACAAAGTAAAAGACCATTTTTCCATAAAAAAGACTAAGGAGGGAAAAATAAAATGCCATTTAATGTAATAAGAGACCCACTAATATGTAAAAGAGATTTTGAAAGACCAGGATGTTGCTGGTATTTATGTGACGATCGAGACGAAGATATCTGTGGTAAATGTTTCAGTTGTGTGAACAACTGTCCACATGGAGTATATGAAATAGTTCGAGGAGAACCACAACCATTACACCAAGCACAATGTGTAGGGTGCAGAATATGTAGTGAAATGTGTCCTCACGGAGCAATAAAAGTCTTAGCAATGCCAGAAGACCAAAGATTAGGATGGAAATATCCAGATATTTTAGAAATAGAAAGAAAAACAACTGCAGCTTCATATAAAATTAGAAGTACAGGTGCAACTAGAACACTTCCAACATTTGATGATTTGGTCATAACACCAGCACAAGTAAGTAGACCTCCATTAGATAATTATCGAGAACCTTGTGGAACAGATGTAATAATAGGTGATCGGTATGCTGAAAACCCATTACACATTGACACCCCAATCATGATCGGTGCAATGAGTTTCGGAGCATTGAGTAAAGAAGCTAAAATGGCATTAGCACTTGGATCAACACTTGCAGGAACAGTTGCTAACACTGGGGAAGGGGGAATGCTCCCTGAAGAAAGAGCATTATCTCACAATTTAGTAGCACAATATGCATCTGGAAGATTCGGTGTATCCGCTGAATATTTAAATAATGCAGATGCAATAGAAATCAAAATAGGTCAAGGAGCAAAAAGTGGTATGGGTGGACACTTACTAGGAGAAAAAGTTACAGCAGATGTAAGTAAAATCCGTAAAATCCCTGAAGGAGCAGATGCATTATCCCCAGCAAGACACATGGATATAGTAGGACCTGAAGATTTAAGCATGAAAATCAGTCAATTAAGAGAAATCACAGATTGGCAAGTGCCTATTATGGTTAAATTTGCTGCAGGACGTGTAGCAAGTGATGTTAAAATTGCAGCTAAAGGTGGAGCAGATGCAATTGTCGTTGATGGAATGCAAGGAGGAACAGGTGCAGGTCCTGATGTAATTATGGAACAAGCAGGAGTACCAACACTATCCGCTATTGTTGAAGCAGATGCTGCTTTAAAAGATATAAATTTACGTGAAGAAGTAAGTTTAATAGTATCAGGAGGAATAAGAACGGGTGTAGATGTTCTTAAAGCATTAGCCCTGGGGGCAGATGCAACATATGTAGCAACAGGAGCACTTGTTGCATTAGGTTGTAGAGTATGTCAAGAATGTTATGATGGAACATGTAGAAAAGGAATTGCAACACAAAATCTTGAATTAAGACACCGTTTAAATTATCGAGAAGGTGCAAAACATGTTGCTAATTATATTAAAGCAATGACTGATGAAGCAACAATGCTCGCCCAACAAGCAGGAAATTCTCATTTATCTAAATTAGAAAAAGAGAATCTTAAATCTTTAACTTTTGAAGCATCCGTATTAACAGGTGTTCCAATGGCAGGAGAAATGGGATTATCATCTAAAATATAAAAAAATATTAATTTATTCTTTTTATATTTCTTTTTGTTTTGAAATACATAAATTACAAACAGCATTAGGATTTTTGGATTGTTTATCTTTAACTGGACAATAATATTCTCCATCTTTTTTTTCTAGTTTTAAATTTCCAGGAAAAGGTGTACCTACAGGATGTATTGGTTCATTTTTAATGAATGTAGCATAAAAACTAATTAAAGTTAAAATTAAAGAATATTTACTATTATTACTACTGTCTTTATATTGAATAAACTGATTTTTAAGTAAATTTAAAGAATTTTGAAACTTAACTATATCAATATTCCCTTTATAATTTACATTATCATTTAAAATTTCTTTGATTCTTTTAAAAAAATATTTAATATAAACTTCTAAATATTCTTTTTGAATATTCTTTTGCATATATTTACAATCTTCACGTATAATACATGTAGCATTCATTTCATCAAAAACACTAACTGTTTTAGCATACTTTTTTAAAATATCCCTTAATTCAGTAATTTTAATTTCAGGTTCCCTGCTTATTTTGGTAAGTTCATTAAAGATATTAATAATAATCACTTCTAACTAAATAAAAAAAACTTTTTTTATAATAATAATATAATATATAATATAATTAAGTTTTAGGATAAAGAATTATAATGGTAGTATATATAACAAAAAAAGAAAATAAGGTATTAACTTGTGTACACACATTTGATCCGAAATATAAAGAAGGTATACCTTTAAAAGTTTTACAAACAGATTTAGATGTTCATGAACATAATCTTCATGATGTTCTTAAATCACTTGCAAAAAAAGAATTAATAACTTATGAACATAAAAAAATTAAATTAATAAATGAAAGTACTGAAATTAAAACTCTTGAAACAAAAGAAGATGTTCGGAATGTTAAATTAGATATTAAAGAAGCTAATGTTGTAAAAATTATTCGCGAAGTAGTTGATGAAGATAATTTAGTACCTAAATATATTTTGGAAGGCCATTTACTTTATGGTCCTGAAAAAATTACTAATTTTAGAATGTACCATATAATATTATCTTTAGAAATTAAAGGCGTTATTAAAAAGGTTAAAAAGAAAGATGGTAGATACTATAAACTTATTAATTAATTTAAAACAGTTAAATCAATGTATTCCATGTTTTTTTAATTGAAAAATATTCATTTAATAAAATTTATATAAGATTAATTACTACTTATTTATTAACGATTAATACTTAGTTAATCTAAAACACTAAAATAATTTGGGTTAAATATAAAAATTTGTAAAAAAACAGAAGGTTTTATAAAAATGATGAGAATAAGCATGTCCCTACCAAAAAAATTACTAGCTGATTTTGATGAAGTATTAAAAGATAGAGGTTACCAATCACGTTCTAAAGGGATACGAGATGCACTTAAAGATTACATTGTTCGTTACCAATGGATGAACGAAATGGAAGGGCAAAGAATTGGAGTTATCACCGTAATATATGACCATTTCTTCACAGGAGTAATGGAAAACTTAGCAGAAATACAACACGATTTCCGTGATGAAATAAATGCAAGTATGCACATTCACATGACAAACAAATATTGTATGGAAGTAATAGTTGTAAACGGAGATGTAAATAATATTCGTGAACTTACAGAAAGAATGATGAGACTTAAAGGAGTAGATCACGTAAAACTCACAAGTACAGCTAATGGAGAAAACTTAGACCCTTCATAAACTAAAATTAATCATTATTCTTAAATATTTTTTTTATACATTTGATCTATTTTTTAAATAAAAACTTTCAAAATCAATTATAACTATTTCTAAAAAAAACTATAAAAAATATAATTTAAAAAAAGATTCATTATGAAATTACAGACAACTCATTATCATTTCAACCTATTAAAAGATACAGAAAGATTATCCGCATTTTATGAAGCTATTAAAAATAAAGGTGAAAATCCAAATATAAATAAAAAATTAGCATTAGATTTAGGATGTGGAAGTGGGATACTCTCAATATTTGCTAGTGAATACTATGAAAAAATACAAGCCATAGATTTAGATCCAAAAACAATTAAATGTGCAGAAGAAAACACAAAAAACTTCAATAATATTCAAATCATTAATGCAGACACAACACAACATGAATTTGAATCCACACCTGATTTAATAATATGTGAAATGTTAGATACAGCATTAATTGAGGAAGAAGAAGTTTTAACATTCAATCAAATCCATAATAAAATAAAAAGTTACACAGAAATAATCCCTTATGGAATCATAAACAAAATAGAACCAGTATGTATGGAAGATAATATAATAATGTATGAAGATTTAGAATCACAACCAAAATATAATATAATTGGTGAAAGTGTAATCTATGATATAATACGATTTAAAGATTATATAAACCCTGCATTTAATAAAACAATACCATTTTACATTACAAAAAATTCCACATTTAATGGAGTTAAAATAACTACATACACATTATTAAATCAAAAATTAATTTGTGGACCAACACCAATGTTAAATCCAGAATTAATCATCCCTTTACCAAAAGAATTAGATGCACATCAAGGAGAAACAATTAATATAAACTTATCATATACTATGGGTAAAGGATTAGAATCAATAAAAATAAATTTAATATAAAATTAAGAATATGAAGGTTTTTTCATGTTATTAGAGAAAGAATTAAAAAAATTTTTAGAAAATTATGAGAATTTAGTAATAATGGGAATAGGGAATGAATTAAAAACTGATGATGGACTTGGACCTTATATTATAAATTATTTAACACCTAAATTAAAAAATAAAAATAATGTTACATTAATTAATGCTGGAAGTGCACCTGAGAACTTCACGGGTAAAATTAAAACTTTAAACCCAACTCATATAATTCTCATTGATGCAGTAATAATGGATGAAAAACCTGGATTTTTAAGATTAGTAAAAAAAGAAGAAATTAAAAACATGGGAATATCCAGTCATAACATGCCATTATCTTATTTAATAAACTATTTAGAATTGGAAAAAACTTATAAAATACTATTTATTGGAGTTCAACCAGCAGATTTATCTTTACAATTAGGTTTAACATCAAATGTAAAAGAAAGTGCGGAAAATTTAGGAGAATTAATACTCAAACTTTTATAAAATAAGAAATACAAAGAAAAGAGTATAATAATATTCAATAAAAAAAATTTAATTTCTATTTAAGCTGATGTTTATGACAAAAATACTATTTATCGGATCAAGACTATTTGATGATGTTGCCTATTACTGTAAAGAAAACAATATAAAAACACTAGTAACTGAATCTAACAAAGATGCACCTAACTTAGAAGATGCAGATGAAATATTCATAGTTCCAAGAGGTATGGATGAACCTATGAATATTGCAATAAAAGAAAATGTAGATGCAATAATCCCTTTAATTGGAATAGATCCTCCTTTATTAAGTGTAGCAGAAATGAAGGAAAAAATAGAAAAAGAACATCAAATACCTGTATTAATATCTAATCCCAAAACAGTTGATTTATGTTCAAATAAAATAAAAACCAAAGAATTCTTTAAAAAACATAAGATACCAACACCCAAATCAAAAATCCTACACCAACCTAATGATATAAATGGATTTAACTATCCTGTAGTTTTAAAACAAGGAGAAGGACAAGGTGGAAAAGATATTAAAGTATGTAAAAACTTTAAAGATGTTGAAGAATACTTTAAAACCTTTGATGAAGCTTTATGTGAAGAATTCATAACTGGTTCTGAAATTAGTATAGAAGTATCAAGTTGGAATAATTTATATTATCCTATAGCACCTATATATAAAGGAGAAACATCTCTTGAAGGAATCCACCCAATTTTAAGATTAAGATCAGGACCAACAGAATTAAAAGGATTAAATAATCAACGAGTAATGGATTTAGCATATAAAATAGCAAAAAATTTAAATGCAGAAGGAACTATTGATATAGATCTTATTTACTCACCAATTGATGATGAAATTTATGCACTAGAAATCAACACTAGAGTGAGTGGAACACGTTATCTTAGTTGTGCAACAACTGGAATAAACCCTTTAATAAATCTTATACGAATGGTTACTGATGATTTTACAAAAAACAAAATAGATAATTTAAGAAAAACTTATCATAGTCTTGAAATCCCAGTACATGATTATAATGGTCCACAATCTAAGGAACCACTAAAAGATTTCATTAATAGTCCTTATGTTGTTCATGGTCCAAAAGGTTATCAAAGATTAACCATAAGAGGAAATACTTTAAATGATTGTTATGAACTAGCAAAACAATTAACTGGAGTTAATTATAAAAAACAATTTTAAATTTAATTTTTTCAATTTTTGCTCTTTTTTTAAATATCATTTAAAAATAATCAAACTAATTAAGTTTTAATTATTGTTTTAACTTAATTTAAAACCTTTTTTTAACTTTTTAAAGCACTTAAAATAAAGTTTAAATAATATTAAATTCTAAAATATATAATTAGTAAATAAAAATTTTTTAAAAAAAATCGTGGTAATAATGTATTTAGTAATGAACACAACAAATATGGTAATTTTATTTTTAATAACCTTTGTAGTCACTGTTCTGTCTACATTTTTTATACGTCATGTATTAATAGATGCAGATATTTCAGACTCCCCAATAGTAAGCGAACACAGACATAAAACAGGAACACCCACAATGGGTGGAATATCTTTCTTATTCGCAATATTATTTGTTGTTTCTTTATTCTATAAAAATTTACCAATTCTCATAACTAGTTTCATAATGGTTACTGGTGGAGTAATGGGATTACTTGATGATTTACTCGGATTAAAAGTAAAAGAATATCAAAAAGTAGTTAAAAACATTTCTCCAGATATTGTTCAAATAGGTATCTTAAATTTAGGTGTTTCAGAAGAAGCAAGAATAACTACTGATAAAGCTAAAAAACAATTAGAACCTTTACTTGCAGCTGGAAAATTAGAACAAGTTGCAGAAATACCTATCAAATATGAACCTCATGAATCTGTTAAAATAATAGCACAATTCTTACCCGGTATATTCTTAGTATTAACAAGTACAGTATGGACTCTTGGAGGATTTAACTTAGGATTATTAGCTATACCCATAGTTATAATAGCTGTATTAGGATGTATAAATGCAGTAAACCTTATTGATGGAATGGATGGTTTAGCAGCAGGAATAATTGCCATAGCTTCTTTTGCTTGTGGAATATTCTGTTTTATAAATGGAAACATGGAAGGAATTGCACCATTTGCAATATTATTTGCAATATGTTTAGGTTTTCTTGTATTTAATAAGTACCCAGCAAAAATTTTCATGGGTGATACTGGATCATTTATTTTAGGTTCAGGATTTGCAGCAGCCGTATTAATTACAAACGTCCCCTATTTTGGATTATTATCCTTAGCCGTACCAATTGGTTCAACAATTATAAGTTTGATGCATCGTGCACATATAATAACATTACCTGTAGAACCATTACATCATGCATTAAATTATCGAGGAATAAGTGAAATAAAAATCGTAAGTAGTTACTGGTTAATAACAGCAATAGTTTGTATAATTGGATTATTAGTAGATTATTTTGTATTTATAATATAAAGAAATCTATTTTTCTTTTTTTCATATAAAAATCCAAATTTAAATACTTTTTTTTAAAGGAAGTAAATTCGCAATGACAAAAAATATTAAAATCGAAGATTTAACACAAAAAATTAATGGAACACTCTATGGAAACAATGATTACAAATCACTAGAAGGATTCACTGGGTCATTTACAACATTAAATAGTGCAAAAAAAGGAGATATTGTAATAAGACACAAAATTAATGGAAAAGGGGTGGAAATTGCTAATAAAAAAAATGTAGCATGTATAATAACTCTACATCCATTAGATGATTGTTTAGAACTCGCAGATAAACTAAAATATCCCATAATTGTTGTAAATAAAATAGAAGAAGCTAATGCATTTGCAATAAAATGGACAGTTGAAAATTTTGCACCAAATACAAAAAGAGTAGTTGTGACTGGGACAAATGGTAAATCAACCACTACTCATATGGTGTATCATATACTAAAAAATACTGGAGCTAAAGTATTCACTAATACAGATGCAAGAAGTGAATTTAATACTTTAATTGATCCAATGGTACCAAAACTTTTAGTACAATCCTATAATGAACAAAAAGGCTTAGATTATTTAGTTGTTGAAGTTTCTGAAGTACAAGGATGGGAAGATTATTTCATGAAAAACCATGCATACTTAATGAGTAAAGCTATAAACCAAGATGTATCTGTAGTAACTAATGTTGCAATGGATCATATAGGATTAGTTCATGATGTGGAAGAAGTTAAAGAGGAAACTGAAGGTTTAATAAAATCATTAACTCATGGAACAGCAGTACTTAACTATGATGATGAAAGAGTAAGAATTATGGATGAAACAGTTAAAGAAGATTGTAATATTTTTTATTTAACTATGAACCCGGATAAATTAGAAAACATTAAAACTACTAATAAAATAAATAAATTATCTTATAGTGATGAAAAAGAAGCAATAATCTATGAAGATAAAATATTTTTAAAATTAGATGAATTGCCCTTCCAATCCCACCACTTCATACAAAACACTTTATCTGCTATTGCATCAACAATATCATTAAACATACCTCTTGAACAAATTAAAGAAGGAGTAAAATCATATAAACCATTAAAAAGAAGATTTGTAACATTAAATGAAAAACCATTAATAATTGATGATTTTGCACATAATCCTAAAGGAATTAAAGCAACAATACAATCAGCATTTAAAACTGCAAATAAAAAAAATTTAAAAACATTATGGGTTATTGATGCAATTAGAGGGTCTAGAGGATTAACACTAAATAAATTAATAGCAGAAGCATTATCAGATGTAATAAATAATCTTCAAGAAGAAGACAAAATACCAATTAATTTAATATTATCTTGTAGTGAAGATGAAGTAGATCACAATAACACAGTTACACCTCAAGAGAGAAAAATATTTGAAGATGAATTAAACAAGAAAAATACAGAATATGTAATTTATGATAAATTAATAGATGCATTAACTGATACAGTAGAATTTTCCACAACTGATGATTTGATTTTACTAATTGGGGCACAAGGAATGGATCCTGCAGAAGAATTACTTAAAAAAATATTATAAATTAATAATTAAATTTAATTTCTTTTTTTTATTTAAATATCCTTATATAAACAAATAGTTTCATAAAGGAGGTTTAAAAAATTTTTATGGATGTAAAAGCATACATTAACAAAGATAGATTAACACAACTTATTTATTTTGAAAATGAATTCAATGAAATAAATATAAATTATATTAAAAAACACAATCTTATTGAATCTAAAAATTTAGAAAAGTTGATAAAAAAATTTATAAATGGAGAAAATGTTAATTTTCAAAATTGCTTTGATTTAACCACTCTTCCTATTACAAGTTTTCAAAGAAAAGTCTATATTGAAACATTAAAAATACCAAAAGGAAAAACTAGAACTTATAAAGAAATAGGTAATTCTATTAATTCTCAAGCATATCAAGCAATTGGTGGAGCATTATCAAAAAATCCATTACCCTTTATCATACCCTGCCATAGGGTAATAGGTTCAAATAATCAATTAACTGGATATCGTGGCGGTTTAAAATTAAAAAAACAATTACTATTAAATGAAGGAATAAAATTTAGAAATGACAAAATTATATAATTAAATAGAAAATTTAATAAGAGTTTTTCATGTCAATAAATAAAAGCCAATACTTAGATGAACTAACAAAAAACCAGAAAATCCGAAGTATTAAGATAAATAAAAACCTTGACGGTAGTACACCCCCATCAGTATTTATTGGGCATTGGAATTATCCTAAAGTATATGCAGGTCCAATGATAACACCAGATAAAGGAGATACTAGCTTATTAGATAGTCCTGAAAAATGGATACAAAATGGGAAAACAGGAAAAGATATTTTTAATTTCAGAATGAATCTAATACGTGGAAAACAATTAATTGGTATAAAAGACCTTGAAAACCCTTATATTGAAAAATTACAAAGTATCAGTTTATCTAAATATTCTACAGATAGTGAAGCAACCTTTAAAAAACACCCTACAGGTGGAGGATATCAAGGTGAAAGTGAACCTCATGGTCCTAGTGCATTAATAAAGAAATTCGATATTGATGAAGTCAGATGGGATAAAAAATTAGAAAAATCTTATTATGATACTGATTTAAAAGCAACAGATGCTGTAATGGCAATGTATAATCATAATGTACCCTTCAGTAAACTACAAAAAGCTTTTAGTGTTGGAGCATTTGGAGAAAAACAGAACCGTAAATTAGTACCTACAAGATGGAGTATAACAGCTTGTGATACTGCAATTTCAAATGGATTATTAAAAGAAGTGAAATACAATCCAACAATAGACTCTTATGAAGTTTACAATTACTCAAGTTTAGGTAATAATTTCATTATTATTTTAATCCCTGAAGAATGGGAGTTTGAAATGATAGAAACTTATTTAAAAGTTTTAAATAATGAAAAAATCACATTCATAGATCATGAATATAATAAAGGTAAAACCTCCTACAGTCCTCTTCAAGGAGCATATTATGCTGGAAAATTAGCTGTATTAGAGCACTTACGAAAAGTTCATAGACAATCTGGAGTGATAATTATTCGTGAAATTTATGAAAATTTTGAACCACTTGGAGTATTTAATGTTCGAGAAAATATTAGAATAGCTATGAGTCAAAATCCAATGAGTTTTGAAACTTTAAAAGAATCTTTAAATTTTGCTAATAATAAATTGAAATCCTCAACTGATTATTATGTTGAAAATAGTCATTTGTTGAAGGAACTTTTTATTTCTAAACAAACAACTTTAGATGCATTTTTTTAAAGAAATAACACTATAAATAACATTGTTTGAATCTATTTTCTTTTAGCTGATTATAAAAATTATTTCCAATAATAAGGATTATTAAATTTTAAATTAAAGAAAATTCTTAAATTTTTTATTATTCATGAAATATTTTTCAATTAAATTTAAATTTTTCTCTTTTTTCTACTATTTTTTACCTATTTTTAATTATTTATCATGCTTATTTTCTTTTTTATTAATAAAAACATTGTTTATATTATATTTAAAGATTTATTATTAATTTCATAGAATACATAATATTAAATAAGATATTAATCTTATAAAATAATGTTATTATATTTATAGTAATATTAGAGAAATATTTGCGATAAATTGATAATTATATTATTATAAAATTAATTCAAAAACATAATTAATTCATATTAAAGAGGATATATTCATATGTTTATTAAAGTAAGACGAGATACATTAATGATTTTGCTTTTAGCATTTTTATTAATCTTATGTGGAAGAATTATAACTTACGTTGCATATGCCTCATCTCCTGAAGTGGACCAAGGTGTTCCAATAGCAGGGATTATTGTAAAAGGAAATGATGTTGTTCCAATCGAAACAATTAGAGAAAATGTGCAAGCAGCAGGTTTCAGAGAAAATTCTTATATTGATGGAGATATGCTTGTAACAAGTAAACGTACGTTGCCATTGTCGGAGGCCATAACGAATGCTGAACAATTTGCATGTAAATCCACAGTTCCAGGTACAACATTACAACCTATTGCAGCGGCGGATGTTTCAGTAGATGAAAAAACAGGAATTGTAACTGTTACAGTTATTGAAGATTTCTCAACAATACCTGTTAGTAATACCACTAGTGCTGATAATGCATCATACAATGGAGTGAACACTGCGCAATTTAAAGAAACGGCGTAAATTTATAAAGAGGATGATAATAGATGAATAAGAAAACTAAATATTTATTTCTTGGATTAATATTATTCTTGACCGTTTTTACTGTAATCAGTGAAGTTTCAGCAACTTGTAACATTATAGTAATTACTGACCCGACAGGACAAGATCCTAATGGTGTTGCAGCAGGAAGTATGTCATTTGCTAAAAACATGTTTCAATCATCTTTCCTTATGAGTAAAGATAAACAATTTGCTGTACTATCTGGGGGTGAAGGTAACTCTTCAGATCGTGTACAAGCGATTGGTCAGTGTGTAGCAGCATTACAGAATGGTGCTTCACCTTCTACAGCAGCATCTGTAGCAAGTTCCTTTAATGGGATTCGTCTTGTAGTCGGTGGTCCTAATGTTGGAGCCGCTATTGGTGGATCATTTGATGCTTATGTTGTAGAAGAACAAGATAATGGTGAGATTACAGTCACACCTTACTCCTCAACAAGTGGAGGATTAGCAGTATTACAAGAAGGTCATAGAGGAGCTATTATTCACTTAAGAAACTCTGAAGGAAACCCTAAGATGGGTACTGCAGATTCAGTAAGATATCAAACTGCTGTGAATATGGGTAAAATGATAAGAGACGGTTACCCAGCTACACGTATTGTTGGAGAAGGGATGAGAGAAGTTGCAACAGATTCTGGAGAACAATACGGTGGAGGTGCTGTTAATCTTGTATCTCGTGTATCTACAGGAGATATGTTCACACCAACTGAAATGAATTCTACTGGGTATCCAATGAGTGAAAACTATACTAAATCATGTCCAACATGTGGATGGAGTGTAGGATTCCCTGAAGCTGATAATTATCAAGTATGTCCAGTTGATGGAAGTCAACTAAAAACAACCAATGCTTGTGATGCATTAATCAATGCAATAACTGTAACATCAAATACAACAAGTGTATCAGTTTATGGTAGTGATAGGGCAGGATTAGCAGATACAACGGAAGCTATTGTTCAAGCATCAGTAACTAAATATGGTTATAATCCTGATCAAATTGCAGGATCTATAAATAAAGGTATTCATAATGGTTTAATCATGGGAGTAAATTATGTTGAACCTAAAGACATAAGTGTTAAAGAAAACTCTCGTGCAGTTGGAGTATATTATGAACCATTAGCTGATGGAAGAACATCCCCACCTTGGAATTTACCAGTAAATTCATTTGTATTAACTATTATTGGAACAATACAAACAGCAATTGGTATAATACTTATACTGTTAGTAATATTCAGAAGTAGGCTTATAAAAAACTTTCAAGATCGAAAATAGAATAATTTAGGTTATTTAATGAGAAAAGAATTATATTTTAAAAAATAAATCTCATTATATAACCTTTTTTTATAAAAAAACAAAATCAATTTGAATAATATTATAATTTTTTAATTTAAATCTAAAAAACAAATAAAGAAAATTTTAAACACAAAATATTAAAAAAATAAAATTTTAACAGTTATTACTAGGATTTAAACACTAAAAAAGCTGTATAATTATAATTCAAAAAAAATTATATACAAATTTACTAAAATTTAAAAATTATTAAACAATAAAACTAAAGGGTAAAAAAACATGGCATTAATACTAATTCGTGGCGAAAACAATCAAAAATTATTAAATGCAATTGCAGATATTGAAAGACATGCTAAATTAAATTTAACAACAAAACCTAAAAAAGTGGATCCTCAGTTTGCAGATGAAATTGTGGGAAAAATTTTGAATCAAAAAATACGTAACAAATCACATGTTGCAACTGCTTTTTTTGTAAAAGAAGACATAACTTTATCAATTATTCAAGTGAAAAAGATTCATCCACCTGCTCATGTAGTAGTAGTAATTGATGATTATGAAGGATATGGAAATTTAGTTAAGACTTTAAATCAATCAGCACCTTTAAAAGGTTATTATTCTAATAAGAATAAAGGTACTGTAATGAAAGATTATAAATATAAATCTGCTAGAGAATACAAAAATTCAAAAATAGGTTATTTATAAAAAAAAGAATTTTAGAAATATAATAAAATTTTTTTATTTTTTTATTTTTACTATACTTCCAAGTGTTAAACCACCTGATGAAGATGTTTTAAATTGTTCTAAATCAAGATTATCTACTTTTTCTATAATTTTAATATTTAATGTTTTTTCAAATTTATATGCTAAATTAAGTTCTGGTGTCATTTTTCCAGATTCTATTTTTTTAATTACTGAGACTTTTTCTTGGATTTTTTCACCTAATTCTTCCCGAGACCAGCCTTTAGATTCCCTTGCTTGTTTACAAATGTTACCAAAATTTTCAACAATTTCTTCACTAGGTTCGTCTCTTTTTCTTTGGTATTTTTGAGTACTTTGTTTTTTTGCTGTTTTTCTTTTTATTCGTTTTTGAGGGGGTGCTTTTTGTATTCTTCCAAGTTTTGAACATTCTTTACATGTATCTAAAACTGCACCATCAACTTTTGTTCTTATAGGTTTACCAGATATTGGTTTTCCACAAATCTCGCATCTCATGTTAATCAACTATGTTTTTTAAATGTTTTAAGTTTTTCGAATCATTTATAATTTTTCAAAACCTTTATATACAAATTTATTGTATATAATATAATGATTTGAGTTTTAAATTATATTTACTCTTTATTAATTTTGTAGTTTTTAAATTAATTTATTTTTTTAAGCTATTTTTTTTAATTAAAGTTTAATTTAATAAAAAAATTATAAACTATAAATTATTAGTATTATTTGAAACAAGTTTCATTAGATTTAAATACTAGTAACTAAAAATAGATTAAATACATAATAGTAACTAAATGTAATTATAATGGAATCGAAAAAATAATTATTAATAAGCAAAAATAAATAATAATTATAATTTAACAGATAAAATTTTAAATAAAAAAAGGAGTGATTCACCATGCCAGAATCTTCTCAAGAAATAGATAATAGTGTAACTGAAGAAAATAAACAAGAAAATCTTGAAAAAGAATTTGCACTATTAAAAGAAGAACACACAAAAACTAAACGTAATTTAATGTGGAAAATAAGAAAACTAGAAAAAGATAAAATACTCACAGAAAATGAAAAAATACGTTTAGAACGAGAAACAAAATCATTACGTGGGGAAGTAGAAAGATTCAGAACTCCACCATTAATATTAGCTACAATAACTGAAGTTTTAGATGATACTAGAATGACAGTAAAAAGTAGTACAGGACCACACTTCCTTATAAATTACTCAAAATTTTTAGATCCTAAACTATTAGTTCCAGGATCAAGAGTAGCATTAAACCAACAAACATTTGGGGTAGTAGAAGTATTACCATCTGAAAAAGACCCATGTGTATCCGGAATGGAAGTAGAAGAAAAACCTGATGTAACCTATGATCAAATTGGAGGATTAGACTCACAAATAGTTGAAGTGAAAGAAACAGTAGAATTACCACTTAAACATCCAGAACTATTTGAAAAAATTGGAATAGACCCACCTAAAGGAATTCTTTTATACGGTCCACCGGGAACAGGAAAAACATTACTAGCAAAAGCAGTAGCAAATGAAACAAATGCTACTTTCATTAAAATAGTAGCATCAGAATTTGTTAAAAAATATATAGGAGAAGGAGCAAGACTAGTAAGAGAAGTATTTGAACTAGCAAAAGAAAAAGCACCAGCAATCATATTTATAGATGAAATTGATGCTGTTGCAGCAAAACGTTTAAAATCTAGTACTAGTGGAGACCGTGAAGTACAAAGAACACTCATGCAATTATTAGCAGAACTCGATGGATTTGAAAGTAGAGGAGACATAGGAATTATAGGTGCTACTAACAGACCAGATATCCTAGATCCAGCACTTTTAAGACCTGGAAGATTTGATAGATTCATAGAAGTACCATCTCCAAATGAAGAAGGAAGAAAAGAAATCCTCAAAATTCACACATCCAAAATGTCATTATCTGAAGAAGCAGACATCGATTTACTCGCAACACTCACAGATGGAGTGTCTGGTGCAGACTTAAAAGCAATATGTACCGAAGCGGGAATGTTTGCTATTCGTGAAGGAAGAGATAAAGTCATAGTATCAGATTTCATGGATGCTGTGGAAAAAATTGTTGGATCAGAAAAAGATGAAGAATTTATAAAAGAAGCAGGTGTGATGTTTGGATAAAAAAATCCAAATTCATCCTTTCTTTAATTAATAAAAAATATAATTGGCCAGTGATGAACCCTATGAGCTCTGATATGGTGATGAATGATGGGCGATCTGAGGCCAATTTTTTTATAATATTATCTTAATATAAAATTTTACAATACTATTTTTAAACTTTTACTAATTTTATTTAAAATCCTTTAAACAAAATAATTTCATATAGAAAGTGTTTTAAATAAAGATATCTAATAAATATAAATTACTATGTTAAAAAGAGATAAACGATGGTCTGGTGAAGAAACTTTACTAGTGACTAGACCAAATTTTTTTCTAAGTAATAAAGGCATTATGATTGCAGTAATATTACTTGGAGTAATTTTTTATGTCTACACAGCCACCATTCAATTTGTAGCCAATTTAACCGTTAACACCATCAACTTTGTACAATGGCCTCTAACAGAATACACAGCAATAGCATTCTTAGTTATAGGTATATTAATTGTTTTATACATATTATTTGAATTATTATCTTGGTCTTCATACAAATATACTATAACTTCTGGTAGGATAATAACTGAAAGTGGAGTTATAAGAAAAGATAAATCTAGTATGCCTTATAACACTATTCAAGATGTTGTCATAAGTCAAGGAATCGTAGGTAGAATGATAGGTATAGGATCAGTACTATTATATAGTGCATATGATGGTAAGGATTTACAATTAACTCAAATATCAAATCCTCATGAAGTTGAAGAGATAATTTTTGAACAGTTACAATATAGTAAATTTCAATCACAACCTGTTACACCTATTCATAATAATATGGGGCCTGAAAATTCATATGGGTCTCAAAATCAAGAACCGTATAATCAGTATAATCAACAGAATAATCCTTATCAGAATCAGTATCAGGAACCTGTTGAGAATAATCCTTATCAAAATCAGTATCAAGATCCAGAATCATTTTCTAAAGATTATGGTTTCAGTACTAACTTATATACTATGGATGATGAAGAAAGAGGTTATGCTTATCATGATAGAGAAAATCCGGATTTAAATAATATAAGAAATCAACAAGAATATTCACATAATCCTGTTGATGATCGTGACTTTGATAATAATATTAAAAGAGCTATGCGCAATATGGATGGGGATGTAAAGTTTAGAAATAATGAAAATCCAAATTTAAAATCCCATAATCTTTTTGAAGAATTAGGTAAAAATAAAAATGGTCCACATAATCTTTTTGATGATGAACGTGAGGAATATTATAATGAACCTGAACCACAAGTTCAACCTAATTATCAACAATCTCCTTCTCAGTTCAATGAATATGAGGATTATGATTATGCTCCTTATTTAAATAATGATGATGAACCTGTTGAAGAAATTCATAATGAGAATCATAGAAATCTTGAAGATAGTGATATTATGAAACGTCATGATTTAAAATTTAAAAAGAATAAATAATTTCAATAATTTAATTTTTTCATCTACTTCATGTAGATGTACTATCACTATTTTTCACATTACTAATTATATGCTCATAATTTAAAAAAATATTATGCTCTCTAAGTTAACTTAACAATGTTAACGTAATTATTATTAATCAATAAATCATTTTAAAAGAATTAAAAAATAGACTAAAACAAAAATAAGATAAAAAATTTTAATTTAATATTTTTTAAGTAAAATTTTAAACAATTCTTTACTATCCTCACTAATTTCAGAATCTAAATAATCTAAACCAAATTGGGTAATTCCTCCAGGAGTAGCAACTTTTTCTATAACTTCATTTGTTTCAAAACTATCATCTAAAATTAAACCTGTACCTAATAAAGACTTAGTTATTAAATAAACAACATCATCTTTACTAAAATTACTATTTTTATCAGCAATATCCGCTATTTTTTCAACAAGTAAAGATAATAAAGCTGGAGAACAACTAGTTAAAATAGTTGCTATTTTTAAATCTTCATAATCATGAACTACTTTAACAAAACTAAACTCATCAAATAATCCCTCAATAAAAACTCTTTCAGGATTAGAAACATTAGAATTATGAGTAAATAAAGTTATACCTTTTCTTCTATTATTTGATGTTATTTCAGAAGCTTGTCCAACATAAGAAGCTAATGTAGGGATTACAATACTTAAACTACCTTCATAATAATCTTCAACTTCTTTGAAGTTTATACCTGCACAACTAGTAATTATATGAACATTATTTTTTAAATAAGGTTTAATTTCACAAATCACATCTTTAAAATCAGGACTTTTTACACAAATAATTATAACATCACAATTTTCAGCAATCACTTTATTATCATCAGTAATAGTAACATCTGGATAAATTTCTTTTAAACTTTCAATTTTACTCATGTTATGATTACTTACAAAAAGAACCTCATCTTCTAATAATAAATCTAATTTCAAAATATTATTAACAATCATGGATCCCATGTTTCCATAACCTATTAATCCAATATTAAACACTTAAATCACAACCTTTTAATTTTTTTATTCTTCAACTATTTGTGGATAAATCTTAACATTACCTTCTTTAATAAAATCAACCATAATTTCATTAAAAAGCTTAGGTTCTAAAAGATTCCACATATGTAATGCTTTATCAATTTTCAAACATTTAGCACTTGGAAACTTAGAATGGAATAATACACTACTATAATTCACAACTCTTTCATCTTTAGTACCAAAAGCTATTAATAAATCTTTACCTTTATCCACATCTTTTACTTCAGGTATTTTATAATTTAATGCTTCAAAACTAATATCTTTTAAATCTTTTTGGCTTATATTTTCATAACTAAATTTCATTTTTTTAGAAAATCTTCCAGAAAAACCATAATTTGCAAGCCAAGCTTTAGTTAAAAAACCCTTAGGTTTATTATCTAAAATCTTTTTTGTATTATCAAAAATATTAACCATACTGGTTTCACGTTTTTCAAAACCAACATCCTCAGGACTTGAAATGCCTGTAACTATTATTTTATCTAAAATTTCTGGATAATTACATAAAAGTTCAAATGCAATTAAACCACCAGTTCCAATACCAACAAGATTCACTTTATCCTTTTTAAAACTAGGTTTAATCTTCATTAAAATAAACTCTTTAATAAGTTCACATACTCCTTTAATAGTAAAAGTATCCATAGGAGGACTATTTCCATGATTAGGTAAATCTAAATAAATACAATCATAATTTTCTAATTGCCCTTTTTGTTCTTCCCAAATCCAATTTGATAATATTTTAGGGTGTAAAAAAATTACTGTCTCTTCATTACCTAATCCTTCCTCTTCATAAAATAATTCATTAACATTTATCATAATTTTTCAAATCACCAATAGTTTTATTTATATAAAAAATTTTAATAATAATTAATTTAAATATATTATATTAATATTAATTAAACTTTTAATAAAAATATATTATTTCATGAATTTTATTTTCAGAGGTTAAAAAATATGAAAGCTGATTCAGTAAAAATAGGAGAAGGTGTTTACTGGGTAGGGGCATTAGATTGGGATGCTAGAAGTTTCCACGGATACTCCATACCAGGAACCACATATAACTGTTATCTTGTATTTGGTGAAGAAAAAACAGCATTAATTGATAATGTTTATGCTGGTATGTCTCCACAATTATATGCTAGAATACAAGATGCATTTAAACAAGAAGGAAAAGAAGACGTAAAAATTGATGTATTTATACAAAATCATTCAGAAGCAGATCATGCAACTTGTCTTGCTGAAACTTTAAAAAAATTCCCTGATGCAGAGGTATATGCATCACCAAATTGTAATAAATTTTTAAAATTACAATACTTTGAATTAAAAGATCAAGAAATCAACATAGTAAAAACTGGTGATGAATTAGATTTAGGTGGTAAAAAATTCACATTCATCCAAGCACCAATGCTTCACTGGCCAGATAATATGTTCACTTTTTTAAATGAAGATGGAATATTATTTTCTAATGATGCTTTTGGACAACATGTATGCTTATCTCAAAGATTTGCGGAAGAAAATGATTCAGATTTTATTAAAGATGCTGCAAGAAAATATTATGCCAATCTTGTAACTTTTGGTTCACCTTCTGCAAGACGTAAACTACAAGAAGTAGCAGATTTAGGTTTACTTGAAAAGATAAAAATGATAGCACCATGTCATGGTGAAATTTGGAAGAATCCTGAAACCATATTAAATTATTACACTGATTGGTCTCATGGAGTTTGTAAAGATAAAATCACAGTTATTTATGATACAATGCATCACTCCACTGAAAAAATGGCTTATAGTGTAGCTGAAGGAATCATGAGTGAAGGTGTAGAAGTGAAAATGTACTTCATGCAAGAGGATGGAGCAGATGATGTAGTGTCTGATGTTTTAGATAGTAAAGCTATTGCAGTAGGTGCACCTACAATGATGAACAATCCATTTCCACGTATAGGAAACACTATGTACTGGTTTAATTGTTTAAACTTTAAACAAACCACTAGTATTAAAAAAGCATTAGTTTTCAGTTCCAAAGGATGGGGTGGAGGAGCTGTTAAGAAACTTGAAGAATCTCTTGAAGGTGCAGGATTTGAAATATTTGATGATGTGGAAACAACATTCACACCTACAGAAGAAATTCTTGAAGAATGTTATGAAGCTGGTAAAAAACTAGCTAAAACTATAAAAGAATAAAATTTACTTTTTTTATATTCTTAATTTTCTAATTTTTTTTTTTAATATATTATATATAATAATTACATTTGAAAAAAAAATGGAAATTTTACTATTTTTTTAAATATTATTTTTGGTGAAAATTATGGAATTTGAAGATATTATACATGAGTTAGAATCTAATCAAAATTTAGATAATATTAAAGGTATGGAACGATTTGGGATAAAAACTTTAAAAGCTTATGGTGTTAGAATTCCTTTTTTACGTAAAATAGCTAAAACAGTTGGTAAAAATCATGAATTAACTTTACAATTATGGGATTATGGATATCATGAAACAAGATTACTTGCTACCATGGTTGAAGATCCCGGTAAAGTAACTGAAAATCAGTTAAACGAGTGGGTTTATAGTTTTTATAGTTGGGATATAGTGGATCAAGCTTGTTTAAATCTTTTTGATAAAGTTCCATTAGCAATTAATAATATTCCTATCTGGGCTCAAGCTGAAGAAGAGTTTGTTAAACGTACTGCTTTTAGTCTTATAGCAGTTTTAGCAGTTCATGATAAAATCTCATCTGATGATTATTTTTTTAAATTTTTTCCAATTATTAAAAATGCCTCTTTAGATAATCGTAATTTTGTACGAAAAAGTGTAAGTTGGGCTTTACGAAGTATTGGTAAACGTAATATTGTTTGTAATCAAAATTCTTTGGATTTGGCTTATGATATTCTTGAAATGGGTAGTAAAAGTTCTAAATGGGTTGCTCGTAGTGTTATTAAGGAGTTAAGTAGTGATAAAGTTCAAAGTAAATTTTCTTAAATTTTAATCAAAATATTAAATTAACTTTTTGTAACTTTTAACCGTAAAGCTTTTATATAACCTCTAACCCATGTTATAAATGATGAATAAACAATAATATTTATTCTTAATTTTAATAAAAAAATTAAATTTTAAAATGAAAAACCATAAAACAAAGTTTAAAGCTCTTAAAAGCTAAAAAACGAATTTTATGTAAATTTTTTAGAAAAAATAAAATATGAAGGTGGATAATAATGGCAAATGGAAATCAACAAAATCAACCAATATTCATTCTACGAGATGGAACAGAAAGATTCCAAGGAAGTAGAGCAACAAAAATGAACATACTAGCAGGAAAAACTTTAGCAGAAACAATTCGTACAACCCTTGGACCTAAAGGGATGGATAAAATGCTAGTAGATGGTATGGGAGATATTGTTGTAAGTAATGATGGAGCAACCATACTTGGAGAAATGGATATTACACACCCAGCAGCAAAAATGTTAGTAGAAGTAGCTAAAAAACAAGATGATGTAGTAGGAGATGGAACCACTACAGTAGTAGTGCTTGCTGGAGAATTACTTAAAAAAGCAGAAGAACTTTTCGAAAATGGAGTTCATGCAAGTACTGTCCTAAGAGGATTCACCTTAGCATTAGATAAAGTTATAGAAATATTATTTGGAATATCAATAGATGCCAATGATAAAGAAACTTTAGAAAAAATTGCAAAAACCGCAATGACTGGAAAAGGAACAGATGTCGCAGCTGATGAACTTTCAGATGTAATAGTAGAAGCAGTTTTACGTGTAGAAAATAATGGAAACGTTGATAAAAAAGACATAAATATACAAAGAGTTAATGGTGGAGAAATTTCCGAATCAGAAATAATAGATGGAATACTCATAGATAAAGGTCGAGCTTCACCTTCAATGCCTGAAGAAATAAATGATGCAAAAATCGCATTATTAAAATATCCAATAGAACACAAAGACACTAACACTGATTCCAAAGCAAACTTTTCTAGTCCAGAACAATTACAAATGTTCCTTGATAGTGAAGAACAAGAATTAAAAAATATGGTAAATAATATTGTAGAATCAGGAGCAAATGTTTTATTCTGTCAAAAAGGAATTGATGATGTTGCAATGCATTACTTAGCTAAAAATGGAATATATGCAATAAAACGTGTTAAAAAATCAGACATATCCCGTATTGCAAAAGCAACTGGAGCTGAATTAGTAACCGATATTAAAGATTTAACCTCAGATAAACTTGGTACAGCAGGACATATCTTTGAAAAGAAAATATTCGATCAAAAATTTACTTTTGTAGAAGAATGTGATAATCCTAAATCCTGTAGTATAATAGTAAGAGGAAGTACAAGACACATATCCTCAGAAATTGAAAGAGCTTTAGAAGATGCATTAGGAGTAGTTTCAGCAACAATTGAAGATGAAAAAGTTGTTATTGGTGGAGGATCACCAGAAATTGAAATGGCTAAACAATTAAAAGCATATGCTGATACTATTGGAGGAAGAGAACAATTAGCTATTAAAGCATTTGCTGAAGCATTAGAAATTATTCCAAGAACTTTAGCAGAAAATGCAGGGTTAGATGCAATTGATGTTCTTGTAGATCTTAGAAGTGCACATGAAACAAATCCTTACATGGGAATCGATGTATTCACCGGTGAAGTAGTTAACATGAAAGACCGTGGAGTAATCGAACCACAAAGAGTTAAAAAACAAGCAATCTTATCTGCAGCAGAAGCATGTGAAATGATATTACGTATTGATGATTTAGTTGCAGCAGAAGGATCATTAAACAAACCAAACAAAGCAGAAGGAATGGATGACCCAGGTAACCTTCCACCAATGCCTCCTCAAGGAGGAATGGGTGGTATGGGCGGCATGCCTCCAATGATGTAAGAAATTTATATTAAATTTTTTAACATCTTTCTTTTTTTTTATTTCTTTCATTAAAACTTTTTTAAAAAATTTTATTTATTTTATATAATTAATTATTTCAAATTACTTTCCTAAAATTTTTAGTTTAATAATTAACTAACTTTTAGTTTTAAGTTTTCGAAAGTAAAAAAATTCTTAAATTTCATTACTACTTTAAATTCTTAAATTTCAACCGATATATTCTATAAAAATTTACTTTAATTAAAACTTAAGATTTTAAAAGAACTTAATCAAAAATTAAAACTTAACTATTAAACTTTTTTTAAGGTAATAACTTAAATATTACTTAATTTATCCAGTAATAAGTTAAAATCTTTAAATTTTTATTAAATTATTGATTTATTTTCCTTTTATCTTAATTTAAAGCTTTAATATTACATATCTATTTTCATGTCATAATATTTTGTGTAATTATTATCAATAAATTTTAAAACAATAAAATTTTTTTTAGATACATTACCATTTTTTAAACTTAATTTAATGATTTTTCCCCTTTATTTAATGTAATTAAACTATAAAACTCCTTTTTAGGTTTATTTATTAGTTAGAAACTTTTATATTATAATAACACTATAAATCTTAACCAATCTATTTTGGATGAACTATTAAAAAAAAATTCTAAGATGGATTGTTTTTATTTTAAAAAAATGTTATTACCGATTTTTTTACTTAGAAAATATAAAAATATTTTTCCCGTAAAAAAATATAAAGTGGTAATATTGTGAGGTGAAACAATTTCAATTGGGAGTAAAACTTTACTAGTCGTACTCTTAGTTTCATGCTTCGTTTCTATAAGTGGAGTATGTGCTACTGAATTAAACAATCAAACTAGTATTGAAAGTTCAGACAATGGAATTTCAAATAGCAATCAAATTACTATAGATAATAATAGTAGTCTAAGTACTGGTTCAAGCAATTCAAATATTTTAACCAGTAATGCTAATGGAAATGATGACAGCAATTATACAACAAATAATGATAATAATTTAAAATCATCTAATGCAGTCATTTCATTATCTAATTCAGATTCTAGTAATATAAACACTATATTAACTGGATATAATTTTACTGAAATTTATGGACAAGGATTAAATTACACAGTTTTATTAACACAAGCAGATGGAACTCCAGTTATTGGACAACACATTGCGTTAAATTTAACTAATCCTTCTAATGGTTTAAGTAAAATTTATTGGGCAACAACTGATTTACAAGGTAAAGCTTATCTTCAAATCAATTTATTTCCTAATGATTACACAGCAAAAGCAAGTTTTGGTGGATTCACTACAAGAAATAATGTAACTTATAATCCTAGTACTGCTTCAACAAACAGTATTACAGTATATTCCGCTACAACCAATTTAACATCAACAATTATTAATGTAAATCCTTATACGGCTGTTTTGGGTCAAAATGGATATTTTAATTTCACATTAGTTGATGTTAGTGGTAATCCTATCTCAGGACAAACTGTTTACTTAACTTTATCTAAAGGATCTGCAAGTAAAGTATATACAATTGTAACTGATTCTACTGGTAAAGGATCAATGTTAATAGGTTTAGGTGCTGGAACTTACACTGCTGAATTAAATTATAAAGGTAATAGTAAGTATTTAGCTTCTGCAGCTTCTACAAGTATAACTATAACTAATAATAATGTTAATATTAAAGATACGGTTATTAGTGGAACTACTGGTTCAATACAATATGGAAGTAATTATGAAGTTGTGTTATTAGATTCTAATGGAAATCCTGTATCTGGTCAAACAATATATTTCACTATTTCAAAAGGAACAACAAATGTAACTTATTCCAATGTAACCAATAGTAAAGGAATAGCTTACTTAAAACTTAATCTAGCTTCAGGAGCATATAATATGACTTACTCTTTTGAGGGTAGTAATACTTATGCACCTATATCTGGAACAAGTTCATTTTCTATATATGAAACTGTAACTTCCGTTTCAGGTAATGCTTTATGGCTATTTGGTAAGAATATGTACTCTGTTGATTTAGATAATTTAAAAAACAATGGAGTTAACGCTATATTTCTTAGTTATGGTGCATTTTCATTATATACTAAAAGTGCTATTGAATCTTGGATTTCAACAGCAAGTTCTAAAGGGATAGATGTTTATATTTGGATGCAAATATTACATGAAAATGGATCATTTTATAATCCAGTTATATCTTCAACTGGTGCTATAAATACTACATTACTTGATTCTAAAGTTAATGATGCAATCACTTACGCATCCACATCTGGAATTAAAGGAGTATTATTAGATTATATTCGTTATGCGGGTAATGCTTACCAATATAATGGTTCTACTGCAGCTATTAATACATTTGTATCAGAATTAACAAAAGCTATTAAAACTGTAAACAGTAACCTAATTGTTGCAGGAACTATCATGCCAGAAACTACTTCTGGAGCATATTATTATGGTCAAGATGTATCTCAACTAGGACAATACTTAGATGTATTAATGCCAATGTTATACAAAGGAAACTATGGTAAAACTAGTACTTGGATAACAAGTACTACTAAATGGTATGTTCAAAATGGTGCAGGGGCATTAGTTTGGGCAGCATTACAAGGATATAAATCTGATAATGATGTTACATTACTCAGTGCAACTGAACTTGCAAATGATGTTCAAGCAGCATATGATGGTGGAGCATGTGGAGTTTCTGTATTCCGTTATGGTTTAACAAATATAATAAATTTTACAAACTATGAATCCATTGTGAATAATAATGAAACTACTATAAGTATAGATTTAATTGGAAGTGCTGCAACATCACTTAAAGATTTAATTGAAAAAGATTATGAAGGGCAGATTCCTGAATATGTTGGAATTAATGGTGTTAAATATACTACACCACAATTCCTATACTTCTTATCTACAGCAATTGCAGAAATTAATAATGGTTCTACAGCTAATATTCCCATAATATCTATTAGTGGTCCATCTGGATCAAAAGGAACAAGTGTATTATCTAATATGAATAAAACTGATTATCTAAGTTTAGCAAATTCAATTAGTAATTATATGTCATCAACTAATTCTGCTAATCCGGGTATAAGCTCAAACATTGGAGTTATTCAATATAATACAATTGTTTATACATTTACAAAAGTTATGGCTTATTATTATAATCATAAAACACTCCCCGCTAGTGTAGTTGTTACTGATATTTCTGATAATTATTACATTAACGTAATAGCTAGACCAAGTGCAAGTAATTATACTGGATTTAAATATGCTTATTATAATACAACTTTCATTAACTATTGTCCAGATTGTGATTTATATGGAACATTATTAATTAATCCTAAAAATGTATCTGAAGTTGAATTAACATGTGCAATTTGTGATTCTGATTATTGTGCAGTAACTGGTAAAGAAAAAATCGTAGGATCTACAAAAGTTTTAACTAAAGTTGGAGTTAGTGTTCTTGTAAATGCTACTTCTGATAATAGTACAGATAATGGTTCAGATATTGTTGGTTCTTTAAGTATTAATGATATTAAATCTATTGCAAATACAGTTAGTCAATCTGTTTTAAGTACTGGTTATTTACCAAGTTCTGTAACTTATAATGGTGTTGAATATACTATTGCTCAAGTATCATATTTAATGGGACAAGCTATTTTAAATATTAATAGTGGTAATAATAATGCTGTTGATTTTGTGGATGTTAATTCTCCAAATAATTCAACAGGTAGTGCTACAGGAACATTAACTTTAGCTGACACTATTTTATTGGTTAATCGGATTATTGCTTATGTGAATACTAATAACGCTTTACCAAATTTTGATAAAAGTTCTAGTATTGGTCAAATTAGTTTTGAATCATATACTTATGCTTTCTCAAAAATGTTAGTATTTGTTAATACTAATGCACGTTTACCTAACTCTGTATCTTTTGATTCTTCAACTGTTAAAGGTGTTTTAAGTTCTAATTCAACTAATTCAACTAATAAAGTTTATGTTTCAATAGCGGATGTTATTAGTGCTGCTGAAAGAGTTCAAGCATTTATTGTAAAAAATGGTAGATTGCCATTATATACAACATTAAATGGTGTTCAATATGGGGAATCTAGATTTGCATATTTAATGGCGACTGCATTGCTAAAAATTAGTGCAGGGCAAACTGATAATATTGCAGTTGCTGATGTATCTAGTGCACCAAACTCTGCAGGTGATAATTTAACTGGTCAATTATCAAGTACTCAATATTTAGCTTTAGCTTCAAGAATAATTGAATTTGTAAATGCAAATGGTTACACACCTAACTTTGATTCATCAAATGGTTTAGGTAAAATATCCTATGATAATTATGTTTACATATTTGCTAATATCTTAACAAGCTATGCAAGTACTAATACTTTACCTACAAGTATTAGTGTAAATACTAGTATTATTACTACAAGCTCATCTTCTAGTTCTAGCGATTCTGGATCTGGTTTAAATGAGAAAGGTGATGGTACTGATACTTCAAAATATCTTGTTGCAACTAATAATTGTGAAGTAAATAATGCACAAATTAAAGCTTTAGCTGCTAGTTTAACTAGTGGTTTAACATCTTCTCTTGCTAAGGCTACTGCAATATTTAATTATGTACGTGATGAAATCACTTACAGTTTTTATGCTAATACTAAATATGGTGCTGTTGGTACTCTTAATGCAGGTAAAGGTAATTGTGTAGATCATGCACACCTTGTAATTGCTTTATGTCGTGCTGCTGGAATTCCTGCTAGATACGTTCATGGTAAAAATTGTGTATTTAGTAGTGGACTTGTAACAGGTCATGTATGGGCACAAATATATGTTGATGGTGTTTGGAAAGTAGCAGATGCTACCAGTAAACGTAATAGTTTAGGGAATATTGTGAATTGGAATACTGGTAGTTTTACTTTAGCTGGTATTTATAGTTCATTAAGTTTTTAAACACAAAATTTATTTTAAGCAATTTTTAAGGAATGAATAATTATTCTTCCTTAAAACCTTTTTTTATATTATTTTTTTTATTGTTTTGATTTTC
>NZ_DAZC01000006.1:0-7257 GCF_002508845.1 Methanobrevibacter sp. UBA417 | reverse complement strand
AAAATAGGGTTTCTACAGAGCCATTATTTATTAAAATTTATTTGTTTTTATAAAAAATTTTATTAACAAGTTAAAAGATATACTTCTATGAATATTTAATTTATAAAAAATTTTTTATTATTCTTAATGAAAATGTTTTTATATATTTAGTGATAGTTATGATTCCAAAAAAAGAACATGGGAAAAAACTAAGAAAAGCTCCTAAAGGATTTAAAACAGCTAATGATTTCTTTGAAGAACTTTTCCTTGATGAAGATTTAATATGGATGGGTCAAAATACTAACCACTTACATGATGAAAACTTTGTAAGAGATGCTATGATTAAAGCTGTGGAAAGTAAAGATTATTGTAAATATCCTCCACCAGAAGGTCTCAGTGAATTAAAAGAATTAGTATTAAAAGATTTAGATCTTGAAGATATGGATTTAGTTATTACTGCTGGAGCAACAACCGCTCTTTATTACTGTATGAGTGATTTATTAAGTCCAAATGATAATGTTATATCTCCGGATCCAGGTTATTTGATTATTGACAATTTTGCTAGTCGTTTTGCTAAAGAAGTTAAATCTATACCTATTTATAATGAAGAATGTGGTTATAAATTAACTCCCGATTTGGTAAAAGAAAATATTGATGAAAATACTGGTCTTATTATTCTAATTGATCCTTTAAACCCGTTAGGTGGTGCATATACAGAGGATGAAATTAAAGAATTTGCAAAAATCGCTAAAGATAATGATTTATTTTTATTACATGATATTACATATAGAGATTTCTCTAGAAAACATTATCTTGCCGCAAATTATGCGCCAGAAAACACCATAACTGTTTATAGTTTTTCTAAAATTTTTGGTATGGCAGGAATTAGAGTAGGTGCTTTAGTTTCAACTCATGAAGTTATGAATTCAGTTAGACAAGTTTTAATTGATGATTTAGGAACAAATGTTATAGCCCAATATGGTGCTATTGAAGCACTTAAATCTAAACCCGATTGGATAGATTATGTGAAAGATACAACATTTAATAATCAAAAAATTATTAAAGATGCAGTGGATGAATGTGATGGTGTTTTTATAGTTAGATATCCATCTGATGCTAATATGTTGGCTATTGACCTTTCAGGTGCGAATATTAATCCTAAAGACATGTCAAAATACTTATTAGAACGTAATGTATTTACTCGTGAAGGACAGTATACTAGTAAAAAATTTGGTGATAAATATTTACGTGTTAGTTTTTCTGTTCCACCTGAAGATGTAAAGGTCTTTGCTGATGAATTTAAAAAAGCAGTAGAAGTTTTACGAAAATAATTTTTTTATATTTTTTTTTAATTTAATAAAGAATTTTTTTGGGTTTTTTTAAAAACCCAAATTTTTTAAAAAAAACTTTTTTTGAAAATTTTATTATATTATTTATTGAATATATTTTTTTTTATTCTAATTTTAAATAGTAATATTCGCCTTGTTCTTTTTGTTCTCTATCAAGGTAACTATCTAATTTATTAACTCTTGGACGTTTTGTTTCTTTATCCCGTCTAAATGTTATGTTTAAATCTTTTAAAAATATATTCATTGAAGTTCTAAGATCGGAGGGTGCTGTTGCATTACCATTTAATCCTGGTTCTCCTTGGAATACCATTGCTCTGTCTGATACATAATCGATAAATACTATATCGTGGTCTATGATTAATGAAGCAGCATTTTTACTTTCTACGATTTTGCTTATTGTTCTTCCTGCGGTTAATCTTTGTTCTACATCCAAAAATGCTGTTGGTTCATCAAATAAGTATATATCAGCATCTTTTGCTAAAGTTGTTGCTACAGCAACTCTTTGTAATTCTCCTCCACTTAAATCTTTAATATTTTTATCTAATAATTCATCAAGTGCAAATGGTTTTCCTATTTCACTTTTAAATATATTTGAACCGTAAGTTGGTGCATTCATATATAAGAAGCTTTCTACTGTGCCTTCAAAGTCTGAAACAATATATTGAGGTTTGTAAGCTATTTTAACTTTTTGTTCTACTCTACCTTTGTTTGCTTCTTCTTCACCGGCTAATATTTTTGCAAATGTTGTTTTTCCCATTCCATTGGATCCAAATGCTGTTACTATTTCGTCATGATAGATTTCTCCAGCTTTTGCATTTAATTCAAATCCTTTAAATTTTTTATTAATATCAGAATAGTTGGTTAATATGTTTCCTTCATCTTCAGGGGTTGGTGGTCTTATATCAAATTCTATGGGTTTATTTCGTATTCTTACATTTTCTTCTTTTAGGAATCCGTTAATGTAAGCATTTATTCCTACTCTTACTCCTTTCATACTTGAAACTACACCATATGCTCCAGGTTGGCCGTATAATACATGAATGTTATCACTTAATGCATCTAATGTTGCAAGATCGTGTTCTATGATTAATACTGTTTTGTTATCTTCTGCTAGTGATCTTATTACTTTGGTTGCATTTATTCTTTGTCTCACATCTAACCATGATGTAGGTTCATCAAAGTAGTAAAAATCACCTTCTCGTAGTACGGTTGCTGCTATGGCTACTTTTTGAAGTTCTCCTCCACTGAGGTTTTTCATATCTCTTTCTAAGACACTTTCTAAGTCTAAATTTTCTACTATGTAATCAAATTGGTTTCTTTCATCTACATTAGTTAGTAATGTTTTTACGTTACCTTTAACTACTTTAGGTAGTTGGTCTACCATTTGTGGTTTGTGTATTGTTTTTATTTCTCCTTTTTGTAAACTTTTGAAGTAATTTTGTAATGAAGAACCCTTGTAATATTCTATTACTTCTTCCCAATTTCCTGGTTTTTCAAAGTTTCCTAAATTTGGTATTATTTCTCCTGAAAGTATGTTCATTATTGTGGATTTTCCTATTCCATTTTGTCCAAGTAAACCAACTACTTTTCCTTGTTTTAGTGTTGGTAATCCGAATAATTCAAATTGATTTTGTCCAAATCGGTGTATTGGGTCTTCTAATGCTTCTGGTAAATTTATTACTTTTATTGCTTCAAATGGACATCTATTTGTGCAAATTCCACATCCAGAACATAGTTCTTCAGATATTAATGGTTTTTTATTGTTTTCATCTATTACTATTGTGTCTTCATCCATTCGGACTCCTGGACAGTACTCTATACAAACATAGTTACATTTTTTGGGTTGGCATCTATCTTGGTCTAATATAGAAATTCTACTCATTTTTAATCTCTCTTTTCCCTTTATATTTTTGTGATTTTATTGTTATTTTGAAAAAAATAATTTTTTATTAATTTTTAGTATTATAAGTTATATATTTATTAAAGATTATGTTTAAATATTTGTATATGTTAATTAAATTTGAGATGATTTTTAAATGAAACAAGTTATTGTTGTTCGTAATGATCTTAAGATGGGTAAAGGTAAATTAGCTGCTCAATGTTGTCATGCTTGTCTTGGATCTTATGAAAAAGTTAATTCTAGTGTGATTCGTAGATGGGAGTCTGAGGGTTCAGCTAAGGTTGTTCTTAAGGTTTCTTCTTTAGATGATCTTTTTGTTATTAAAGAAATGGCTAAGAAAAATAATATTCCTAATTTTTTAGTAACTGATGCTGGAAGAACCCAGTTACCTACATCAACTATTACATGTTTGGGTATTGGGCCTGATGAAGATGAAATTATTGATAAGGTCACTCAAGATTTAAAGTTGTTATGAGTTAACTATCAATTTAATTATAAACTTCTTTATTTAAATGATAGTTAATTTTTATTAAGAATATTGTTTTTTGAAAAATTATTTTTGGTGATTAAAATTATTGATTGGGTTATAAAAATTGGGGGAAGTTTAGTTCCAGAAAGTGCAATATCTCTTATAAACGAATTAAAAGGAACTAATACATTACTTGTTATTGGTGGGGGAGAATTTGCAAACTTAATTAGAAAATATGATATGGAAATAGGATTTTCTAATGATGTTACTCATGAAACTGCTATAAATTCAATGGATATTTTAGCTAAATTATTAAATGATAAATTTAATTTTACAAAATTAGCTAAAACAATTAATCAAGCAGTAAAAATATCAAATGAAGGTAAAATACCTATTTTGTTATGTTCTGAGTTATTGTTGATTGAAGATCCATTTGAACATACTTGGGATGTGACTTCTGATTCTATTGCAGCATATGTTTCACACCTCATAAATGCAAAACTTTTAATAGCAACAAATGTAAATGGTATATATACTCGACAACCTACACTAGAGGGGTCCAAATTTATTGAAGAAATTGATGTAAAAAAACTACTAACTTTTGAAGAATCATCAATAGACTTAATGTTGCCCTCTACTTTAATACGATTCGAGTCTGATTGTTACATTGTTAATGGAAACTTTCCTAAGAGAGTTTTATCAATAATTACAAATCAAGGGAACTTTGATGCGTTCCCATATACATATATTAAAGGTGATAAAAAATGGAAAAAATAATTTGCCAATCTTGTAAACAAGAAATACCACAAATTGAACCTTATGTTCAATTTAAATGTCCACAATGTGGTAAACTCATCGCTAGATGTGAAAAATGTAGAACTTTCGGTCACTCTTATAAATGTGACTGTGGATTTGAAGGACCATAAGATTAAAATTTAAGTTTTAATCTTATTTTTTTTACTATTTAATTGGAGGAATGATTATGGGAGATGTTGTAGCAACTATTAAAGTAATGCCTGTAAGCCCAGAAACTGATTTAGAACAATTAAAATCAGATATTAAATCTAATATACCTGATGATGCAGAATTTTACCAAATTGAAGAAGAACCAATAGCATTCGGTTTAGTAGCTTTAAATACTATGGTTGTTGTTGATGATGGTGAAGGTGGATCTGAATCTACTGAAGCAGCTTTAAGTAATCTTAAAGATGTAGAAAGTATTCAAGTAACTGATGTTCGAAGATTAATGTAAAAATTTTCTAGTTTTTACGTTAAACTTAACTTTTTTTTAAATTTTTTATTATACTAATTTAGTATAAAATTAACATAGCTTTTTTTATAGATAAATAATTAAATATTATATTATGGCATTATTTAATAAAGATTCTGCAAAAGAAAAAGTTAAAGAATTTACCGGAGGATTTTCATTAAGCCAAGACTTTAAAAATAAATTGGAGTCAAATGGTTTAGAAGTGGATTATGGTCCTAAAATTCAAATATTATTAAAGCAAGATGTTAATAATGGTTTACCTGCAAATCAAGTTGAAGATCGTTTAAATTTTTATATTAAAAAAGCAGTATTAGAAAAGATTGAAAATCAAAATGTTGAAAATTTTAATATCAAAAATGAAGATGTTTCAATTAAGCAAATTAAAAAAGAGTTAGATAATTTAAATTATCAAAATCAAATTTTAGTTAAGCAAATTGAAATTTTAAAAAAACAAAATGATGACATTTTAAAAAGGTTAAATGAAAAATAAACTTTGTCATGAAAAAAATTAAGTTTTACTTTTTATATGATTTTTTATTTCTTCAATTTCAGGATTATATGGACTTATATTTAAAATCATTTCACATATATTCAAGGATTTTTTATAATCTTTCAATTCATTTAAAATTTTTACTTTTAAAATTAATAATTCAATATTATTTTGATTAACTTTTAATCCTTTATTACAAGTATTTAATGCTTCTTGAAATTTATCTTGCTTTTTATAAATTTCTACTTCTTTAATTATTGCTGATAAATTATTTTTATCTTTTTTTAAAATATAATTAATATATTTATGTGCATTATCATATTTTTCTTTTTTACAGTTGTTTTCTGCTATTTTTATTAGTATCATTTTCCAATAATTTAATAAAATGATTAATGTTAATATAATAGATAGGAATGCAACATTCCAATCATTTATTATTAAACTTATTAGAAATATTATTATTAAAGCACCTAAAAATAAATTATCGTACCATTGCCATATTTTTGCTTTTTTTCTTCCTCTTTTGTAACTTTCATGGTACAAGGTTTTAATATTCATTTTTTTTACTCCTATAATTAATTTAAAAAGTTATTTTCTTATTATTGGATGATATAATTAAATTTTATTTTCTTTTAATTATTTTTATATTCTGTTCATATGTATAAATACTTTTTTACTAATTAGTAATACTTTTTTAATCATTTTTTAAAAATAGTATTATTTCATTTTTATTTTTATAAAAACTATTTAAATAATAAAAATATAATCCTATTTAATAATAAGAAAAAAGTGAAAAATATTATGTTAACTATAAATATTTTTAAAGCTATAGATGAAATGATTCCTAAAGAATTAGCTTTAAAAGAAGATAAAATAGGATATTTTGGAATAAATTACCAAAATTCCGAAATAAAAAACATCAAAGTCATGATGGATATATTACCCAAAAATGATGATTCTTTCAATAAAGGAGATTTAGTTATAACACATCATCCCCCAATTTTCACACCAAGAACACCAACGTATACGGTCCACACAAACTGGGATGTTTATAAAGGAGGATCTAGTGATGCATTAGCTAAAAGTTTAAACTTAAAAGTAATGTCAACATTTGATATAACAACAGGTTTAGGACGTATATGTTCATGTTATCGGACACTTGAAGAAATATTAAACACAATTTCTCAAAGATTTAATGAAGAAAATACAAGAGTGATTAATGGTAGAAACCCTAATAAAATTGTAAAAAAAATTGCTATTTTAGCAGGAAATGGATTAAGCAACTTAAATTACATAAAATTAGCAAAAGAAAGAAATGTTGATGTTTTCATATCTGGAGATTTAAATCATCAATCAAGTATTTTAGCTGAAAAATTAAACTTAACATTAATTGATTTATCTTATTATTATAGTGAAATACCAGGATTATATGCTTTAGCAGATTTAATATCTTCAATTGGTATTCCAATTGAAGTAATAGATTCAGGTGTTCCATGGGATTATATTAAAAACTTAAAATAAATTAAAAAATTTTTTCATAAATTTTTCAAGGTATTTATTTTTTTATCATACATAATTAATAATATTTTGAATATTATTATTACTTATTTATAATAAATGTTTTTTTAATATTAAAATTTTCATGAAAATGGAGATTAATAAATAAATTATGTAGTAAGGTATTAAGATTAGGAGTGATGAACTTGATTAATTATAAAATTATTGAATTATCTGAACTAAAATTTTCATTATATAAAGTTCAAAAATTTTTATTAAATTTAGGCTCTGTAGAAACCCTAT
>NZ_DAZC01000009.1:23534-30052 GCF_002508845.1 Methanobrevibacter sp. UBA417 | reverse complement strand
CTGCTTAAATTAAGTAAAAATTTACTTAATTTTCTTTTTCTTTTTTTTTTAAATATTTAAAATATAATTTCATTTGATTCATAAAAATCTTTTTTTTCTTGAAATATATAAAAAATTTTTTATAAAACTTATTAATATTACTAATTATAAAAGTAGATATAATTATAAGAAAATATTATGGGGGTTTATATAAAATGAGTGATGAATCAAATGTTCAATGCACTAGATGTGGATATTTAAATGAATCTGATGCTAAGTTTTGCTTAAACTGTGGATATAAATTAGGTGAAAATAATTTAAATAAACAAAAATGTCCAAAATGTGGATATTTAAATGAATCTGATGCTAAGTTTTGCTTAAACTGCGGAGGCAAACTTAATGTAGATTTATCTTCAACAAATATTAATACTGATAATACGAATCTCAATTCTAATGAGGATAATAAAAATTTACATGATGCTGATGCTAAATTTAACAAAGAAAATAAAGATTTAAATATTAAAAATAAAGCTGAACCAATAAGTAATTCTAATTTAAACCAAAAAGGAGAATCAGTTAGAAATATTGATAATGTAAATTTTGAATCCACTAAAAATAATAATGTTAATCCTAATCAGATACATAAACCTTTAAAACATAAAAACAAGTTTTTAAGTATACTATTCGCGGTAATTTTTATAGGTGCTGGTGCCTGGTATAATAAGCAAACAAAAAGAGGTTTACTATACTTTATTTTAGCAGCAATAATTTTCTTTTCAATAGGAGTAAATTCAAATATGACTGCTTTTCTCATAATTATATACTTTGTTCAAATTATTGATGCATATTCATCTGCAAGTGAAATAAATAAAGGGGAAGAACCTAAATTATTAAGTTTTATTAAAGTACCTAAAGGATGGTAATTATGGTTAAATTTTGTACTGAATGTGGATATAAAAATGAAGACATATCTAAATTTTGTGTAAACTGCGGTCATCCTTTTAAAAACATGGATGCATTAAATTCTGAAGATGTAAATAGTGAAGATTTAAATAAATCTAATATTAATAATGAAAGTTTAGCAAATGAAGAATCTAAAACTGATAAACCTGAAGAATTAATTGATACTGTGGGATCTGTTGTTGATGAAAAAGATGACTCAGAAGTCACTGTAGATTTAAATAATGAATCTGATGAATCTAAAAAATCAGAGGATATTGAGGAATTAATTGATACTAAAAAACCTGTTACCAATGATAAAAATGATGTATCTGAAGAAACAAAGGAAAAAATTACTAATGTGATTGAAGAGAACAACAAGCCTGAAAAGAATATAAAAGATAATGAAAATCAAGAGATAAATGATAAGTTTGGTGTTAAAGTTAATTCTTATTTTTGTCCCGTTTGTGAAAAAAAATCTCTTAATCAGTATAAAAAGAATGGTTTAATTAAAAATTCTTATACATATTATTGTCCTGATTGTGGTTTGAAATTTAGTAAAAATATGCATGCTTATAATTTAAAGGATATTGAAAATAAGGATAATGCTGTTTGGCTTAAGTATAATAATCAAAGTTTAACTAAGGATGAATGGTACCGTATTTTTAAGGGTGGAATTTCAGATAAGGAGCAGAAAGTTTTAGATAAAGAAGCTGCTAAAAAATTAAAGTTAAAACGTGAAGGTGAAGAAAAAGTTAGAAAGGAGAAAATTAAACAAGCAACTAATGTATTGCCAATGCTTATACCTAAACATCCTGAATTATTAAAACCTATTACTACTAGTTCTATTATTCTTAAAAGGGGTGAAATTGCATATTTGGATTTGGATAATGTGATTTTATTAGAGCCTAGGGCTGTTAGAACTAGTACTGGTGGTTATGGTGGTGGTTCTGTTCGTGTTGCTAAAGGTGTTAATATTCGTTTAGGTGGGGCTCAAGGTCAGAGTAGTTCTCGTGATGTTTTAACTCAAATTGATTCTGGTAAACTTATTTTAACTAATAAACGTATAGTTTATACTGGTAAATTAAAGTCAAGTAATATTCCTTTTAGTAAAATTATGAATTTAACTACTTATAGTGATGCTTTAAAAGTTCAAATTGAATCTAGGGCTAAGCCTCAATATTTTAAGGATACTGATAAAAGTGTTAAATCTTTTAAGTATACTAATGAATTAGTTAATGTGAAATTAACTAGTAGTATTTTAAAGGCTATGATTTTAACTTTAATGGAGAATTAAATAATATATTTTTTTGGGAGTGTGTTATATTTTGAATAGTGAAAATTTTAAGGATATCTTATTAAATTATGAAGATGAAATGGATATATCTAAAAGTGAAAGTGAATTTGTTTCTAAGATTGAAGATGAATACTGTGATGATTTAAAATCAAGTATTCATAGTATTGTGGATGAACCTGAAGATTATAAGGTTAGTATTCATACTGGTCGGAAGAATTGGTTGAATGTTCCTTTTGCTATTATTTTTAATTTAAATGCTGGTGATTCTTATAGGACTGGATTGTTTTTAGGTTATAGTTTTTACCCTAAGAGTAATCGTTTATATGTGAAATTAGATCAAGGTTGTAAAGGTTTAGCTGGTAATATGGATTTACTTTTTATTCGTGGTGAAAAGTTACGAACTTATCTAGATGATGTACCTGAAGAATTTAAATTTAATCCAAGAAAGTGTGCTGCTGGAAATATTGTAGGTAAAGAATATAAGTTAGATGAAATAAGTGATGAATCCTTAAATGAAGATTTAAAATACTTAATTGATACTTATGAATATTTAATGCCTTACTATGAAAAAGTAATACAAATACCAACTAATACTTTAATAGAATCATTAAAATCTGAATAATAAAAATATTAGGATAAAAACTTTTATGAATACAAATATAAATAAAATCCCACTTGAAGGATTATATAATACAAGAGATCTTGGAGGAATACCAACATTAGATGGTCACAAGATTAAACATCATCGTTTAATTAGAAGTGGAGTGTTGAAAAATGCAAGCCCACATGATCAAGCGGTTCTCATTGAAGATTATGATTTACGTTTAATAGTAGATTTACGTACAGGAATTGAGATAAGTGAAACACCGGATCCTTACTTTCCAACAGTTAAAGTAATAGTGAATCAAATATTGGAAAATCCTGGAAATGTTTTAATTCATAGTAAAAGTCCAAATATTGATAAAGTTGAAACATTACTTGGAAGTTTTAAATCAAAAGGATTAACTCCTGAAGAGTATATGATGACATTATATGCTGATATGGTAAACAGTAAATACTCTCAAGAACAGATAGGTAAATTCTTAAAAATAATTATAAATCATGAACATGGTAGCACTTTATGGCACTGTAATGAAGGTAAAGATCGGACTGGGGTTTGTACGGCAATTTTACTTGCTTGTTTAAATGTATCCTTAGATGTTATAGTTGAAGATTATCATATAACTGGACATTTTATGCATGAAAAATTTAAGGCAACTATAAGTAAATATAATATCAAACAGGAAATAAGTCCAGAATTACGAAATGTATTATACACAATTTTAACTGCTAAGGAATCTTATATTTTAAATGTTTTCAGTACAATTAATGCTTATTATGGTGGTTTAGATAATTATCGTAGAAATTTTTTAGGAATAAATGATGATGAAATAATGAAATTAAGACAAATGTATTTAGATTAAAAAATAATATGTTTATGAAAAACTTTATTAATAAAAAACTTAAAAATGTACATAATAAGTAATATATTTTAAGGGAAAAGTTAAACACAATGAAAAATTATAAAATAATGTCATGTAATTTAAATGGAATTAATGCAGCTTTCCTTCGAGGCTTTGAAAAAGTTGTGAAAGAAGTTAATCCTGATATTATTTGTGTACAAGAAGTTAAAACACCTGAGCATAAATTAAAAGATAAAGTTCGTAATATTCCCGGATATAAAAGTAAATTTTACACTAGGGAACGTGGAAGATCTAGTGGAGTAGCAATATACACTAAAATCAAACCAGAATTAGTATTATGGGGATTAGGAATAGAGGATGGTAAAGAAGGACGATTGCTCCGTTTAGATTATGATGATTTTGTTTTAATCAATGCTTATGCTCCTAATGGTCATAGTGAAGAAATCATTAAACATAAAATAGATTTCATATATAACACGTTCCATTATGTAGTAAGCCTACGCCAACAAGGACATAATGTAATACTCTGTGGAGATTTTAATGTAGCACACACAGAACAAGATTTATATAATCCTAACTATACTGGACCAGGATATTTGCCTGAAGAGCGAAAACTATTTGATGAATTAATAGATTCAGGATTTATAGATACATACAGAGTATTCCATCAAGAAGATAGAGAATACACTTGGAGAAGTTCAAGATTAAGAGAATATGAAATCCAAGGTGGATTTAAATTTGATTACATATTTGTAAATAAAAAATTACAAAAGAATTTGAAAAATGCATATATGTTAAATTATGAATTATCAGATCATGACCAGCTTATATTAGAATTAGAAATATAAAAAAAAATTTTTAAAGGATGTGTTGAAAAAATGGAAACAGTGTTTAATGTTGAAAGATGGAGAAACTGGGCAAATGGATCTTACTCACTATTTTATACTTTACCTGATAATGGTAGAGTTGGTGTAGTGACAAATGATTCTAGTGAAGATATTTTAGTTTTCAAGAAAGACAGAAATAGTGATAAAGTTAATGTTGAATCAAATAAGATACAAGAAATTAGATTACAACCTGTAGTAGATATAGTTTTCATCATTAATGAAAGAAATTTTGATGAAGTATTAAATGATGATACCTTTAAAAGATTATCTGAACTATTAAAAGAAGGTTTAATTAGTATTTTTTCATTAATGCCTCTAAATGAATTAAATCAAAAAGATTACACATTATTTTTAAGTTCACTAGGCCTATCTTCTAGTGAATGTGTTTTATGTAATTAATAGGTTAGTATAAAAATGTTAAATGAAGATAAAGCATTTGAACAGAAAATTAAAGGACAAATGACTAATGGTACATGTCCTTGTCAAATGACAGATTTAAATCCACAAAAAACTAGTTTACATACTGTAACCTGTCGTGTATGTGGTAAAACATTTAAAACTAATAGTCAAGATGATATTTGCTTTTCATGTAAGAAAAAATCTTAAAAATAAATAGACAATTTTTTAATTTTTTTTCTTAAACTTTTTTTTAAAAAATTTTAAATAACACTTTTATTATATTAATAAAGTAATAGTAATTTACAATTTAAATGGAGGTGTTTTTAAAATGGATTTTAATCTAGATTTTAATACAGATAATTCCATTAAAAGATTTGGATTACCTGTAATAATTGGGATAATAATTACCTGTTTATTAGGATTTGTAGGACATAATACCTATGGAATCATTATTGGAGCCCTTATTATGGGTTTATTAACAATAGATGAAATGACTGATCTTGGAATAAATAGTGTTATAGTGGCCGTTATATCTGTACTCATTATAGACTTCGCTATTGGAGGTTATAATGGATTCGGATGGTTAGTATGGGATTTAATTATTGCAATTATATTAGCATTCATATTCGGATGGTTAGGAGTTCAAGCTAGAGGAATGAATGGTGAAAATACTTTAGTGGCTAAATATCTTCTACCTTTAATTTTCGGTTTAATAATCACAATCTTTTTAGGAGTATTCGCTCACACATTCTGGGTAATTATAATCGGTGCTCTTATAATGGGATTCTTAAGTGCTAATGAATTAGGTGATCTTGGTTTAAACAGTTTAATCTTAGGTCTAATCTCAGCAATTGTTATTGATTTCGCATGTGGAGGTTATAATGGATTTGGATGGTTCATATGGGATATCATAGTAGCAATAGTTGTTGCATTTATTTGTAGTAATATTGGAGCAAGAATTAAAGATTACTACTATTAAAAACAAAAATTTTTTTTATACTCTTTTTTATTTTTTTTCAGTTTTATTCTTAAAAATTAGTTTAAATTCTCTTTTTAATATTTATCTTAGATTTATTTAGGAAAATATATAAGTAATAACCTTTATAATTTAAAATTAATCATTAAATTTAATGTGGGGGTGAAAATTGTGGAATCTAACAAACTTATAATAATCTGTTTGACAGTTATTTTGTGTTGCTTAATAGTGGCAGGTACAGTATTTTTAGTTTCTGGTTCTGGTATAAATCTTTTTTCACAAGAAGAAAAGATTTTAGCTACAGGAGATTTGAAATTAAATCTGACTGGTTATAATTATAAATTAGTCTCTAATCAATCTACTGGTTCAGGTTTTACTGAAACATATAATGTTAATGGTCAAGGTGATAGCTTCACTTTAACTATTACAGTTTCATCTGATAATCCTAGTAGTTCTAGTGCTGTTGCATCTACTCAATATTTAAATGGTAAGAATTATTTAATCCAAATGAGTGGAGGTAATCAAGAGCATAATACTCAAGGTTATTTAGAATCTTTAATTATAACTAAAGGTTCTCA
>NZ_DAZC01000009.1:6368-23318 GCF_002508845.1 Methanobrevibacter sp. UBA417 | reverse complement strand
GTTCCAGTAGTGGTGTTAAAACACGTTACTGCACAACTCATGGTAGAGTAGTTACTGATGGATCTAATACTTGTCCTTTATGTGTGCAAGAAGGTTTAGATAGTAGAACTGTTAAAGGTTCAACTGAATATGTATAATTAAATTTTTTTTTACTTATTTTTTTATTTTTTAATTTAAAAGATTAATTTTATTAAATATTTATACTAATTTAATTAATAATTTAAATTTTTTCTATATGGATATAATATAAAGATATTTATATTAAAACAATTATAATTATTTATACTTATAATTTATACTTTAATAATAAAATTATTAACTTATATATAAATAAGTTCCATAAGTATATTTTTATTTAAAAAAATATGGAGATTTAAAAATGAAGTTCAACTTAAAAAATTGTATTAGTTTAATCCTACTTGTAGGTGTAATTGCAGTAGCAGGATCTTGTGTTGTATTTGCAGCAGATGCTACTTTAGATGATGGAAGTACTTTCACCATACCAACAGGTTTCACTCTTAATTCATCTAGTGAAACTAGTATGGTGAGTATTTCAAACGAAGCTGATGGAATATTCATTAGTGTAGGTTCAGATGCTGTTAAAGTAACAAAAGATACTTGGGCAGATAAAGGTTTCACATTCAAAACTGAAAAAAACATAACCTTAAACGGAGCTACAACAACTGAAGAACAATATGATAATTCAGGTGTTCCATTCTACGTTTACTATGTAACTAAAGAAGACACAAAATACACTATCATTGTTGCAATGGAAGATAATGCAGATTGGAATGTTCAAGATACTGCAAATCCAGTAAACAGTATAGTTAAAACATTAAAAGCATAAAATCTTAAATTTAAACTTTTAAGGATGATATTAATTTTAAATCCTTAAAAATATTCTTTTTTTTTAATATTTACATCTTAAATCTTAATAGATTATATTAATCATTAAAATTTAAATAAAAATATTTTAGTTAATACTTAATTCAATTAATATGCATATTAACTTTTAAACCATTACCACTTTCTTTTAATATATTAAGCTTATTTTGGCAAAGCCCCTATTTTTTTTAAGAAAACTTTTATATAATAAAAAAATCTAAAATATAATTAAGGTGATGAAGTTCACCTTTTAAAACAGCCAGACTAATTTTTTTATATATTAAATAATTTTTTTCTGGATAATGACTTCTACAACAAAAAATGTAAAATTTTTTTATAAAAAAAATGAATTATATATTAAATATTTATTCATAAATAAAAGAAGAATTATTATCCAAAAACATGAACATTAAAATTTTTTTTGAAATTACTAATTCTCGTATTATTGAAAATTTAAATATTTAATCTATATGAATTTTTATAAAAAAAAATTTTCATTACCCACTAAAAAAAAAGATTAATGGAGAAAAATTATTATGAATAACTTATGGAAAACAATTAAACCCGGTGAAAATGTACCTGAAGAAGTTAATGCAATCATTGAAGTTCCTAATGGTTCTAGAAATAAATATGAATACAATATAGAAATTGGTGCTTTTGAATTAGATAGAGTTCTATATTCACCTGTCCATTATCCAGTAGATTATGGTTTCATACCACAAACAATATACGATGATGGTGATCCAATGGATATAATGGTTTTAATGGATCAACCAACTTTTACAGGATGCTTAATTAAAGCTCGCCCAATTGGCTTAATGAAAATGATAGATACTGGGGAAAAAGATTTTAAAATACTTGCAGTACCCTGTGATGATCCAAGATTTAATGAAATCAAAGACATTTCAGATTTACCTGAACATATACCTAAAGAAATCAGTCACTTTTTCAGTGTATATAAAAATTTACAAGGAAAAAAAGTTGAAGTTCTTGGATGGGAAGATGCTAGTGTTAGTAAAAAAGAATTAACATACAGTATTGATTTATTTAAAAAGGAATATCAAAAGTAATTATTTAATTAATTATTTTTTAAACAAGGGAAAATTAAACATATTTTTCCAGGTGATGAAGTCCACCTACAAAAAAATTTTTTAAAAAATTATTAAAAACTGCACATAAAAAAAGCTAATGTTTACTTAACATTTTTTTTTATTTGCTAATGACTTCTATTTTTTAAAAAAAATGTGAAAAATTTAAAGGTTGGGAAAAACTTAATAATTTTTAAAATTTATTTTTTGTATAAGTAAAAAAAATTTAAACATTTTTTTATTACCTCTCAAACAATAAAGAAATTAAGTTTTTTCAATAAAGAATTTTAATTAAATATTTAATTTAAAAAAATTTCTTGTATCTAAAAAAATAATATTTTGAAAATTAAATAATAAATAAAAATAAGAAAAATTATTAAACCATAACTTTTTAAAAAGAAGGTAAAGAGTAATTTATTCTAAAAAATAAAAAGTTTTTACTATTTAGTTTCTTTTTTTATAACCTCACTCCTAAAAAGGACTAAAAAATTTTTTAAAATTAGAATTAATGTTCTATAAATTCTTTTTAATATAACTAAAAATATTTTTTAAGGTAGAATATAAAAAATTTAATTTATAAAAAAATAAAGGATATGGTTTTAATAATTAAAAACAATCTAAATAAATAAAATATAGATTATATAAACGAAAAAGCTTAATTAAAACTAAAATTTTTTTTAACTTATACTAAATAAAATAAAATTTAAGAAATATTTTTATTTTACCCTCCCTTCCTTTTTACATTTTTTCACCATAAAAACACCCTATATTTCACAATCTAAAGATCTGTTAGATTAGTGAAATTTTTTTAATTTAATAAAAATAATCAAAAAAAATGGAGGCCCATTAATAATGGCTGATATATTTCCTTTAATTTTAGGAATATTAATATTACTAGCTAGTTTAATCTCAATACGTGCTGGAATATCAGTTACAGTTATTGAAATTTTACTTGGAGTAATCGTTGGAAACTTAGGTTTCTTTCATGCGGAATCATGGATGTTATACCTTGCAAGTTTTGGAGGTATACTTTTAACTTTCCTTGCAGGTGTAGAAATAGATGTAAATATGTTGAAAGAGAATTTTAAAGAAAGTTTTACTATAGGATTCTTATCGTTTTTAATACCTTTTGCTGTTATATTTGTTTTAACATATAATATTATAGGTTGGGGTTTAAATCCAAGTTTACTTACAGCTACAGCATTATCTGAAACAAGTATAGCTGTAGTGTATAGTGTTTTAGCAGAAAAAGGATTATTTAGTGAGAAAATTGGTAAACTTATTATGGTTGCAACTTTCATCACAGATATGTGTACTGCTGTAGCATTAAGTGTTTTGTTTGTCAAATTTGACATATATACTGTAATATTTTATGTAGTTTCAATTGTTGTACTTGTATTATCTTATTACCTTTCAGATTATATATTTAATAATGTTAAACTTAAAAATAAATTAGCTGAAATTGAAATCAAATATATTTTCTTACTATTGTTGATATTCATATTCTTTGCTAGTTTAGGTGGAGGTCAAGCTATATTACCTTCTTTTGTTTTAGGTGTGATCTTATCTAGATACTTTAAAGAAAACCGTGGAGATTTAAATGTTAAATCAAGATTTAAAACAGTTGCATTTGCTATATTAACTCCTATATTTTTTATAATGGGTGGTATGAAAGTTTCTATACCTTTGATTTTATCCTCTTTTGGAATTTTCATTGTGATGTTTGCTCTACGTCAATTAAGTAAGTATGTAGGTGTTTATTATGTTAGTAGATATTTCCTTAAATCTAATTATACTTATGTTACTTTGATGATGAGTACTGGTTTAACATTTGGTTTAGTAGCAGCTTTATTTGGTCTTAATTCTGGATTAATTAATCAAACTACTTATAGTGTTTTAACTGGAGTATTAGTTTTAAGTGCTGTATTACCAACATTTATGGCTGAAAAATGGTATCCTCCAATACATAGTGAAGATATTGTTGAAAGTGAAATGTGATAAAAATAAAATTTTTAATAAAATTTTTATTTATCCATTTTTTTGTTGAAAATTAGTAAAATTTTAGATTAAATATTGTCATTTTCATAGTTGAAAATATAATCTACAGTTTGTATAAGGTTAGTTTTCTTTTTAACTTTTTTATTATTCTTTAATTTATCTTCTTTTTTTATTAAATCCTTATTTTCCTTATTATTGGACATAATAATTATTTCCATGTTTTAATTTCTAAAATTTTTTAAAAATAGTTAAATTTTTGTTAATTGTTTTAATAAAATCTTGTAATTGATGATATAAATTTATTCTAAAATTCTTTATATAATGTTTTCTTTGATTTATTCTACTTGCAAGTGTATTGATGTATAATACTTCAGATATGCAGTATACAAGAAGTAAACCAATGTTTAATATTGCGAATATAGTTAATAAGAAGTATTGAAAATGGTGTGTTTGTTTTTTTTCTCCTTTTAATTTTGTCCCACATTTGTAACAGTAAACTGATTCAAAATCATTTATGGTTTGACATTTTGGACATTTCATTTTATACTTACATCCTTTACTTTTTTTATATAATGGCATCCATTGTTTATTTTATTAAATTGTATGTTCTTATATTGTTTATAGGTTAAATATTTTGTTATTTAATTTTTTAATTATTTTAGTAATTTATTTTCGAAATTATTAAAAGAAATGAATTATAATATAATATTTATTCAAAAGTTATATGTTAAAAATAATTTAAATTTTTTCTATTTATAAAAAAAAGTTTGGAATAAGGTGATTTTTTTTGATTGATTTTGATTTTAAAATTATGAGTTGTAATCTTAATGGAATTAAAAGTGCTAAACGTAAAGGTTTTCTTGATGTTGTGAGTGGTGAAAATCCTGATATAATTTGTATTCAAGAAACTAGAACATGTTTAGATAATTTACCTGAAGATTTAATTAATATTCCTGGTTATATGAATGTTTTTTATAGTAATCCTAATCCTGTTTTATGTGGTGTTGCTATTTATAGTAAAGTTAAACCTTTAAGTATTCAGTCTGGTTTAAATATTGAGGAGGATATTGAGGGTCGTTTGTTACGTTTTGATTTCCCTGATTTTACTCTTATAAATGCTTATATTCCAAGTGGGAGTAATAAGTTAAGGTTACAGCATAAGCATGATTTTGTTTATAAATTATTTAATTATGTTAAAGATTTGCATGATGAAGGTAAGAATGTGATTCTTTGTGGTGATTTTAACATCGCTCATGATAAAAGAGATCTTTATTTTAAAGAGTTTAAAAGTGCTGGATTTTTACCTGAAGAACGTAAGATGATTGATTGTTTCCTCAAGAGTGGTTTTAAAGATGCTTTTCGTGAATTATATCCTGAGGAGGAAAAGTTTTCTTGGATGTCTTGGAGAACTCGTAATAATCCTAATTTAGGTGGGGGTTTACGTCTTGATTATTTCTTTGTTAATGATGGTTTAATGGATTCTGTTGTTGATTGTGAGATTAAGGATTTTAACTTATCTGATCATTGTCAATTGTTTTTGAAATTAAATTTGAAAAAGGAGAATGTTGAGGATTAAATTTTTTTATATTTAATCCTAATTTTTATTTTTATTTTTTTTATCCTATGTTTATGTTTACGTGTAAGAATATTAATCCAAATAGTAGTATGTTTAGGAGTAATATTATTATTCCGCTGTTTTCATGTTTTGGATAGGTTATTATGATGTAGTAACTTAGTAGTAAGCTTAGTGTTATTGTTATTAGGCTTAGTGGTATTGGTTGTGTGTTGTTGCCTATTATGATTTGTGATATTGGTATTATTGAGAATAGTATTAGTAATGAAATTATTGTTATTAGGTAGTTTAGTCCTATTATTGTTTTTTCTTTTTTTGGTGTTGGTGTTTGGTTTTTTTCTTTCATAGTTTATTTTTTCTTTTTTTTATCTTATTTAGTTTTAATGGTTTTTTCTAAAAATTTTTACTAACAATCGTTAGCTTTATATAGTATTTATTACAAAATAAAAACTAACAAGTGTTAGTATATATTTTTTTTAATAAAAAAAATAACATTTGATAATAAAAATCATGGAGATAAAAATATGGAAACAACAAGAATAAGAAAAACAGAAAATGATGCTCAATATGAAGAATTAATTGATGAATACATAACAAGAGGATACAAAACAGAACAAAGAGGAGAAAAAACCTGTAACTTAATGAAACCTAATTATGGATCAACTCCCTCCCATTTAATAGTAGCAATACTAACCTGCTGGTGGACATTATTTGTTGGAAACATAGTATGGGCAATATACAATTACTATCAAAACTCTGACCATGTAATAATAAAAAAACAATCTTAAAAATAAATTAATAAAAGAATAAACTAACAAATGATTGTTAGTTTAATTAATATTTTAAAAAAACACTAAAAAACAAGAAGGGTAAAAATAAATGAGTATAACATACAACATAGAAGACCCAAATTACTACAAAACAATAAACAAGTTCACAAACACAATCATAAAAGAAGAAAAAAAATACTTAACATACATAAACAATTACACAAAACATGCCAAAAATAAAACAAAAAAAGAAGCAATACTAGAATCATTAATAATAGGAACATACTGGAACAACTATATCCAAAATGCAATAAACCTAAACCAAAAAGACTACATAAAACTCACAAACTTATTAAAACAACGAGAAGAAAAAAAAGAACTAAAAAATGAAATAGACCAAATACGAGGACAATTAAACACAAAAATAATAAAAAATAATAAAACACAAAAATCAAGAATAAAACTAAACTTACAAAACCTAAAAAAACTAATAAAATTCCTCGAAGCAACAGGAGAATTTAAATATGAAATAAAACACTTAAACACATTCTTAGACTATTTAGAAACATTAAACATTAATAAAATAGAAAAAATTTTAAGAGAAATCCAAAAATTCACAAAAAACTTCCAAGATAAAGCAGAAAAAACTTTAGGAAAATACACAATAAACATAAAAGAATACTTAAAAACAAGTCAAATAAAACATAAAAACAAAGAGGACATTATACTCTGCTCAAGAAACATAAATGAATACTACTTAGAAATGTTTGGAGCAGAAATAATGAACCAAATTAATCATCAAGAATTTCAAAAAAGACCAAGAAAAGCATTAATACTCCCAGGATGCATGAGACTACCAAAAAACATATGTAAAGGAGAAAAAACACACCTTGGAGATGTATGTAAAAAATGCAACGCCCAATGCCCTACTTACAAACTAAAAAAACAAGGCGAAAAAGAAAAATTTGAAGTATATACAATAACTCATGAATCAGATGCATTTAAAAATGCAAGCCAAGAAGATAAAAAAGAATTAGGGATAATAGGGGTAGCATGCACATTAAACCTTATAAATGGTGGATGGAAAGCAGGAAGTTTAGGAATACCTGCGCAATGTGTAATCTTAGACCAAGTAGGATGCACAAATCATTGGAGTGAAAAACCAAAAACAACAAAATTTAATATTAAGCAATTAAATACTATACTCATATAAAAATAGGAAAGATAAAAAAACATGACAATACCAACACCATTAGAATTAATGATACCAATACTTGATTTTTCAAAAGATAAAGAAGAAAAAAATATAGATCAAACACTTGAATACTTAAAAGATAAATTTGAATTAACCCCAGATGAGATTAATTCAACTAATACAAATGGACATTCTATAATAAGTAATAATATTAAATCTGCACGAAAATATTTAGTACAATCTGGTTTATTAGAATATACTAAAAAAGAATATGCTAAAATAACTGAAAATGGATTAAAAGTCCTTCAAAACAAAACACAATAAAAAACTATTTAATATAAAACTTTTTCTATACTTTTTATTTAATCATTTATTTCTAAATTAATTTTAAAAATTAAAGAAAATATTTTCACTTAAACATTTAATTTAAAACATAAAATCAAATATACATATAAATATTGATTTAACCCTATTTTTCAATATTAACTATTAAATCGTAAATTAAATCTTAATAACAGATTTAATAAATAAATAATTGACCTATTTAATAAGATTTGCCCTATTTTTACTTTCAAAAGTTTAAAAAAACTTAAATTTAAGTTTAGTGGATTGTTTAAATTTAAGTTTTAGTGTATTATTACCTTATAATGATGGTGAAGACTTTTATTATCAGTATATTAATAATACTAAATTTTTCAGTAAAAGTTTTAAAAGATATGAAATTGGATTCTCTTATAAAAATTTATTTAAAACATTACCTAACTTAAACCCATTAATATTCCTGCAAAGAGCATGGACAGAAAATAGGAAAGTTGATGTTAGTATTGAATTATATGAAGATAATATTTTAATTTTAAGCTTTGAGTATTATATTATACGAGATAACAATCAATTATACATAATAAGTAAAACAGTAAATGATTTAATTAGTCATCAAAGGGAAGATGAAAAAATATCTAGTATGGGTAATACTGGGATAATATATGTGAATAAAGATGGATTATTAGTTTTTAGTAATGAAAAGATATCTGAAATATTTAATACTGATAAAATGAATTTATTTAAGAATTTAAACTTTTATGAATTTATGGATAAATTTTCATTGTATGATAATGATTTTATCACAACTGATGAGTTTATGGATAAATTTAAAGCATTAACTAGTCATGAAATTAAAAGTATTACTTTAGAAGCAAATCCTAATATTGAAAAAGAAGAATATTATCATATAGAAGCTTTCCCTATAATATATAAACAAAAAGAAGTTTATAGGATTGATTTTGAAAGGATAACAGAAAGTAAACAAAAAGAAATCTTAGCTTCTAGATTAAATAAAATCTTAAACACTATGGAAGAATTAGCAGAAATTGCACTTGGATACTATGATTATAAAACAAAAAATATTCAATGGACAAATGAGATATATGAAATGCTTGAAACAAGTCCAGAAAATATTAATGTTTCCAATTTTGAGGATATTTATGAATACATAGTACCAGAAGATCGTATAATTCAAAAAGAAGCTTTAAGTCAATTAAGCATTACAAAACCTGATATTAACTTTATTGTAAAAATTAAAGCGGAAAAATCTAATATTAAGTATATTCATCATTATTATAAACTTTTCTTTAATCATTTCAATCAAAAGAGTTTACTTGTTATTTTTGCACAGGATGTAACTAAGAATGAGGAAGAGTTAAAACAAAAGGATATGCTTATTAAAGAGGTTCATCATCGTGTGAAAAATAATTTACAGATAATATTATCTTTACTTAACTTGGATTTACGTTTTAATTCTAATGATCCTTTAAGTATTATAGAAGATACTAGGATTCGTTTAAATTATATGGCTCAGTTACATGAAAAAATTTATAAATCATCAATTAATAATAATATAGATTTAAAGGATTATTTAGTTGATATTGCAAGTGGAATATTAACTATGTATAACAGTTCTATAAAAATTAATAGTGATATGGATAGTGTTATTGTGGATTTAGATTTAGCAGTGCCTTTAGGTTTAATTCTTACTGAAATAATAAATAATACTAATAAATATGCATTTCCTGAGAAAGATGGTAATTTTTATATTATTTTACGATTAAATGGAGATAAAGCTATTCTTGATTTATATGATGATGGTTTAGGTCTTCCAGAAAATTTTAAATTTGAGGATAGTGTTGGGTTAGGCATGACTGTTATTAAAAGTTTAACACAGCAATTAGAAGGAGAAATAAGTATAGTGCCTGATAAAGGGGCTCATTTTAAGTTAATTTTACCAATTAAAGAAAAAAATTATAAATCTTTAAACCATTAGTTTATGGTATATTATTTAAAATATTAATAATTTTGAAATTTAATATTACATTATTAAAATTTTTTCAATATATTTATTATACTTGAATAAATAAATTATATACAATATTAATTAATGGTAGGAGTATTTTATTATTTTAATCTTTAATTTTAATTTTTTTGGTTTGACTTTGATTACTGCAGGTATATTAGCTGCATGTCTCTCTCGTCATTATTATCATAGAAAAGAAGATAAAGTATTCTACTATTTCAGTATAATATCCTTTTTATGCTTTTTAAATTTCTTTTTTCAAGGTTTAGATACTATTACTGTTCCTTTTATACTTAAATCATTTTTTGGACAAATTTGTGTCTTAGGATATGCATTTATACCAGTATTTTTATTAATCTTAACTTATACAATAATAAACAATGGAAAAGATTTATCTAAAAAACTTAAAATAGCTTTGTTATGTATACCTGTAATTTTTTGTTTAGTTGCTTTAAGTAATCCTTTAACTGGTTGGTATTATAATAATATTACTTATCCTAATCCTGGTTTTTATCAATTACAATTACATTACATTCCTAATTTTGGGGAAATAATTTTACGAACTTATAACTTTTTAATGATATTCCCCGTTATATTTATGAATTTGAAAGCACTTATTCAAGATAAAAATTCTGAATATAGTACTATTTATAAAATAATGATAAGTGTAGGAATATCTATAGTCTTAATTAATTTATTTGTATTTACTAAATTCGAACCTGGATTTAGTTGGGGACTATTATCTATTTTAGTTGGATATATAGTTTTATTTTTTGCAATAAACCTTTATAATCCATTTGAAGTATTGCCAATTGTGAATTCAAAAATCATTAATGAAATAGATATATGTATCCTTTTTTTTGATGAAAAGAATAAATTATTATCAGTAAATCAAGCATGTACAGATTTAAATATATTTAATAATACTTTATATCAATCACCTGAAAATGTTTTTAAAGATAAACCTGAAATAATTGATTTTTACTATAAATCTGATTTGGATTCTTTTAGATTTAAACTTAATGATAAATGGTTAGAAATTGACAAGTCTGAAATGAAAGAAGAAAATCAAAAATTAGGTACTATTTTAAGTATTGAAGATGTTACAAGTAATATTTTTGAATTAGAGCAAAAAGACTTACTTGTAAAAGAAGTTCATCATCGGGTTAAAAACAATTTACAAATAATATTATCCTTACTAAACTTAGATTTACGGTTTAATAGTGATGATTATATGTCAGTTATTAATGATACTCGTTTAAGATTAAGTTATATGGCAAGTTTACATGAAAAATTATATAATTCTTCATCTAATAATAATATTAAAATTAATGATTACTTACCAGATATTGCATTAGGAATTTTTAATATGTACAATAGCCATATTAAAATTGTTAAAGACTTAGAAGATGTTAATGTAAACATAGATATTGCAATTTCTTTAGGTTTGATTCTTACAGAAGTAATTAATAACACTATTAAATATGCTTTCCCTAAAGAAGATGGACATTTCTTCATAAGATTTAAAACACAAAATGGTAAGGGTATCCTAGATTTATATGATGATGGTGTAGGATTACCAGAGGGATATAAAATTGAAGATAGTACTGGTTTAGGTATGACTGTTATACAAAGTGTTACCTCTCAAATTAATGGTGAATTAAAAATTATTCCAGATAAAGGAACTCATTTCAGAATAAAATTCCTATTATAAAAAAAATTTTTATATTTTGTAAGTTTTTAACCATTATTTTTAATAATAAGTTTAAACATAAAAAAATTTAATGTTAATTCAAATAACTGGATTTGGAATTTTACTTTATTTAACTTGTTTAATAAGTATATATTTAATCTATATTTTTAAAGGTAAAAAAGATAATAAAATTTATTACTATTTAATATTATTATTCATATTTTTTACTATAGATTTATTAGCTCAAGCATTAGAATGTAGTTTTACTCCATTTAATTTTAAGAGTTTTTTTGGACATATCTGTGTCATTGGTTATAGTATTGCACCTGTTTTCTGGTTACTATTTGTTTATGCTTTCACAAATAAAGGGAAAACTATGTCACGAAAATTAGAGTGCTGTTTATTAATTATACCAATTTTTGTTGTGTTTTTAGTAATTACAGATCCATGGTTACATTGTTATTTTAGTAATATAACTTGGTCTACTTCAGCTTATACTATACAATTACATTATAGTTATACTTGGGGTAATCATATAATTGTAGGTTATAATATTATTTTAGCTTTAACTACTGCATTTTTACTTATTAAGGAAATTATAAAAGGAAATAAGCTTTTTAGAAAATCTTATTGTGTATTAATTACTGCTACTCTAATTGTATTCTTGATGAGTATATTAAATGTTTCAAATATATTGCCTAATTTTAGTTTTGAAGCATTATCTATTGTCATTTCAATTTTACTTATTACAACATCTGTTTTAATGTATGATAGTTTAGATTTACTTAACTTGTTAGATATGAAAATAATTAATGAATTAAATAGGGGTGTTGTTTTTTTTAATAGTCAAGATATTTTAAAAATAATGAATACTAAAGGTCATGATTTTTGTTTAAACACTGAGGATATAATTAATCAGAAAGCAGAGAATGTATTTAAATTTCGCCCTGAAATGTTTAATTTTTATAATAATCCTGAATTAAAGACATATAAGTTAACACAGGATAATAAATGTTTTGAGATTACAAAGGATAAAATTATGGATAATGGTAAATTTTTAGGGACTACTTTAATTATAAAAGATATTACAAGTGATAATTATGAATTAAATCATAAAGATATGCTTATTAAAGATGTTAATTTAAGAGTTAAGAATAATTTACAAATTATTTTATCATTACTTAATATAGACTTACATTCTCATCCTGATGATTCTTATGTTGTTATTGAAGATACACGATCCAGGATAAGATTTATGAGTTCTTTACATGAAGAGATTTATAAATCAGCAAATTTCCATTATATTAATGTTAAAGATTTTTTACCTAAGATTACAAAAAATATTTTTTCAATGCATAATACTATATTGAATACACAATATAATTTAGAAGATTATATGGTTGATATAGATTTAGCAATGTATTTAGGGTTAATTCTTATTGAAGTTTATAGTATTTCAATTAAGTATAATTTAATTGAAAACAATGATGATATCTATATGAAATTTAGAATCTGTAATGATTTTGGTGTATTGGATTTAATAGATCAAAATCAAAAATTAGAATATGAAATTAACATTGAAAATAGTGAAAACTTAAGTTATATGATAATAAAAAACTTACTCAACCAAATTGATGGAACATTAATAAAAATTCCTGAAGAAAACACACATGTAAGAATAAAATTCCCACTAAAAAAGTAAGATAAATAATTAATAAAAAAATTTTAATTAGGTTTTAATTCATTTAAAACCTTTTCATTAACTTTGCGTAATTCACGTAAAACCTTAGGACCCATACTAGTTTTCTGATTGAAATTATGGAATAAATCTAAAATTTGTATTAAAAGATACTTCATTATTTCATAAGTTTCATCACTTAAATAACCATTCTCATAAGCTAATTCTAAATCCTTTAAAATATTTTTACCAATATGTAAAATTTCTTTAATATCACTTAAATGTTTATGACTATTATTTAGAAAATTATACAATTCATTCTCTAATTTATAAGATTCCACTTTAAATCTTTCATACAATCCTTCACGATCAATATTATCTCTAATCATAAATAAACGTCCTCCCTTTTAAAAAATCTATTTTTGAAAAATAAAACAAATTAATTTATATAAAACTATATAATTTCAGGATTATATAATAATTACTAGTTAAATTAATGTTTTATAAAAGAAATTATATTAAAGGAGGATTCTTATTTAATGGAAGATGAAAATAATAATGATTTAAGTGAAACTAAATGGAGTAATTTTAGTATTACAGAGAAAATATTGTTAATAATAGCATTAATCCTCGTAATTGTAGTTTTCGTAGGTGCTATTTTAAGTATTATATATCCATGAGGATTTTAAACCAAAGTTTAAAATTTTATTAAAGGAGATTTTGTTTATGAAAATTAAATATTCAACAATGATAACGGAAAATATGGAAGAAACAGTGAAATTTTACAATGAAACATTAAGATTTGAAATAGAATCTACATTTGATTTACCAAACAATGCAAAAATAACTCTTCTTAAAGGTGAAGGTGAAACTTTAATTGAAGTAATACAAAACAATATTGATAAAGTAGGATTATACTCAATTGGAATAGAAGTAACAGATTTAAACAAAACTGTTGCAAATTTAAAAGAAAAAGGTGTTAAATTTTTACTTGAACCAACTGAAATTAGTGTAGGGTCCATGGCACGTTTTCAAGATCCTAATGGGGTTAATATTGTATTGCTCCAACATTACTAAATAAAAATAAAAATAAAAATGTTAAAATTGGAACATTAAATAATATTATGCATATTCAGCTTCCATATTTCGTCTAGCTTGATCATCTACTGGAGTTAAGTCGCCTGCACCTTTACGGTATTGGCAATCATCACGATATAATCCACCATTTAAACGGTAATATTTACCATAATTAGGGTTAACTCCACCATCACCCCATTCTGATTGGGCTTGCTGTAAATCTCCTTCAGTTAAAATATCACTACCAGAATCACTACTTGATGAACCTAAATTAGAATTTGAACTTGTAGTAATTGATTTTTGAGCAGCTTCTTCATAAGCTGAAGTGTCTAATGGTTTTAAAGTTATACTATTTAACATTTTAACAAGATCTTCAGTATTATTTGCACCTACCATAACTACAGTATTGTTAACACAAAAAGTTCCTAAATATTGGACTTTATATGAATTATTATTGTTTAATTTATAAATTTTACAATTAGGATTTAAATTACTAATATTAGGCACTGGACTTATTTCTCCACTTTTATTTAATGCTTGACTCATAATTTCGCTAGCATTATCATTAAATAGTGAACTGTAAGCAAAACTTGCCATTAAACTATTATTCTCATCAATGAATAATGATTGACCTGGAACTAGTTGATTGTTTGTACTTGTATTATTTGTAAAAGTAGCATTAGATGAAACATTCATTGTGAATTCTCCAAAATCATAAACTTTAGAGTCATTAGTATTTAATGGGTTAATGTTACCTATTGCTAAAACGGTTCCAAATGTTATTACCAATAAGATTATAATAGTAGCTAAAATTATTATAATATTTTTTTCTTCCATTTTAAAAACCTTTTATAAATTATTATAAAAAAAGGGATTATATGAATTTAAAAACCATTTTTAATTTATTAGATTAAGGCTTTTAATTCATAAAATTTACTTCTTTATTTTTTCATTAATGCTAATATACCGCCTATACCTAATAGTATTGCAGGTAATACTCCAAATAAGCTGATACTTATAAGTACCCATATTGCGGATATTATTAATATTATTCCACCATATTTAGCATTTTTATTTAGATATACTGCTCCTATTATACCTACAATTGAACCTATTAATGCACTCATTCCTAGCATTAATATTTCATCTCCACCAAATGCACTAAACATGATTGCAAGTATAGCGCCTAATATACCGAATATTCCACCGAGTATTCCTAAAACTAATTCAGTTGTGTGACTTACGTTACTGTTTTGGTTGGAATTGTTTATTATTTTTGGAGTTGGGTTTTTGGAGTCAATTTCAGCTCCACAATTATTGCAATATACTGTGTCTTCATCTACTTCTTTTCCACAGTTTGGACAATATTTTGTCATTTAAATTTCCCCCTTAATTTAAAATTTTAATTTTACTATCTATTTTTTTTATAATGTTACATTTTGTGAGTATATTGCGGTGGATAGGTCTCCTCCACTAAATGGACTATCAAAGACATATATTTCTGCTCTTGTTGGTGTTCCACTGTCTACATAAGCTGTACCTGAAACTTTAATGTTTTGGTTTGCTTTTACATCATTCATGTTCCAAGTTAGTGGATCTTGTTGAAGTATAGTTCCTTGATCATCGTAATATACTGTTACTATTTCTAGGTAATCATAATCTTGGCTTGCTACTAAATCTCCAGATACATCGTATCCTCCATAACCTGTACTTGTTATTGCTAAATTGGTTAAGCTTAAGGTTGGTTCTGTGGTTGTACTTGGACTTGATAGTGCACCTATTATTATAAATAAGATTATTAGTAATAGTACAATTATTATGAGTTTTTTGGCTGTGCTGAATGATTTGAATTTGTTTAAAATTCCATCATTTTTGTTTTGTGGGCTTGTAGTTGTTTGTGTTCCACATTTTTTACAGAAGTTACTTCCTTCAGGTATTTCTGCTCCACAATTTTTACAGTATTTTGGCACTGTTTTTATCCTCCTTCTTAATTTTTTATAAATTTATAAAAAAAGTTTAAAAAGGGTTTTTAATGTTTTGTAAAAAATTGATATTATCTATTTAATATAAAGTATTACTATAATTGTATTATATAAAAAATTAGCACCCAAATACAATTAACTAATATAAAAAATGTATAAATTTATAGATTAATACAAATTTTTAAACCTTTTAAAATTTTTTATATGCACCCGATTTACAATTAATAATATGTACTCTATTTATATTTAAATAATTCTAAAAAAATTTTTGTAAAAATTAAAACATTAGTTTAATATTTTTATAAAAAAAATTTTAAAATATTTAATCAAATTTTTCTTCACTTAAAGATTAAATCTGAAATATAAACAGAAAAAGGGAGATTTTAATAAATAAATAAATTTACTTAACATATGCAAGTATCTTATAAGTTAATTAAAATTAAAAATAATATTAATAATATATTAAAACATAATAAAACAATCAATAAACCCTCCTATAATTTTTTTACAATATAATATAACTAAACAAGAGATTTAAACAATATAAATTTTTAAAAAAAATATTAAAATCATTAAATTAATATATTCGTACATATAAAAATAAAAAATAAGTATAGGAGGGAGAATTAAAGTATATTATGAAAAATAGGCTTTGTAGAAACCC
>NZ_DAZC01000009.1:5744-6069 GCF_002508845.1 Methanobrevibacter sp. UBA417 | reverse complement strand
TCTGTAATGTCCTTTTTTGGCTCCTGGTTTTAATTGGTATTATGGTCAAAAGCTCCTGTGTATTCGTTTATGCATTTTCTTATGGGTTCTGTGTCATATGCTCATGTCTGCTAATATGTTAATGATGGGTGATATTTTTTTTGTTTGTCTTATGGAATTGATTGCGGAACTTGGTGTCGCTTCTAGGTCCTCTTTGGGTTGCATAATTTAGGATTAAACGAGTTTTATGTCTAATTGCAATTATGGTTTTTAACATAGCTTTTTTCGTTTCTTTGGCTCGTATTATTGCATAATATTTGTCCGCATAATCGTTGGTGAATCCATG
>NZ_DAZC01000009.1:0-5606 GCF_002508845.1 Methanobrevibacter sp. UBA417 | reverse complement strand
ATATCATGTTGGGATAATATTAAATTTGGTTGATTTTTTTTAAAGTACCTGATGGTAGTTTATTGTGAAGAATTTTTGGATTGTGGTGTAGTGTGGGGTCTTTTTTATTCGTAAATATTTAATTATATTGGTCATGATAATTGTAAAAATTGAGTTATATTCACGATATGTGCTTTTTGTATAAATTTTAAGTGCTAAAATTGTGAATAAAACATGGTTGTGTGTATAAAATGATTGCTAAAATAATGAGAATAAAGTATTTAAACTTATTTTTGCATAGTTAAATTGTGGTTTCAATGAATTTTAACAGTTGATTATTTGTTAAATTTTCATTATGATTTTTTAAATGTCCTTTTTTATAAAATTTTTTGCAGGTTTTTCAAAGTTAAAATCCGAAAGATTATAATTGCTTAGAAAACAAATAATTACTTGGAGAATGGATGTTTTTATTTGTCATATTAATATTTATTCTCCATTTTAATATTAATACTTATTCTTTACTTATTTTAAACATCATAGGTAGTATTTCAAGTGTAAAGACTTGAAACCTTTTTAAAACTTCTTAAACCTAAATTAAAAGAAATCAGAAAAATAGAAACCTCAAGGTACAATTTCAATTGGAAAAAAATTAGAAAAAAAATAAAGGGTTTCTACAAAACCGAAAAAAAAGATAATATTCATATCAATTTTAACAATAATCTTATCATTAACCTTAATAACATGTGTTAGTGCAACAAATAATACAAATAATAATATTCAAGTTAATGATACTAATAACTCTAATAATTTATTATTAAATGAAAATAATAATATAAATAATTCCAGTTATAATGAAATCCAAAACAATAATAATTTACAGTCTAATTCTAATACAATTTATATAAGTCCTAATGGTGGAGGTTCTGGTTCCAGTATCTCATCACCTACTAACTGGTGGAATGCATATAATAATATAACTACTAATGGAAATATCATTTTCACAAATGGAACATATAATTTAGTAAATATTAATCTAGATAAAAGTTTAACCTTAAGCAATTACAATAATGGTGAAGTAATATTAAATGGTAACAATAATGGTTATATTTTCCATTCCAGTAAAGACACTACATTAACACTTCAAGGTTTAACATTCACTTCAGCTACAGGTTATAAAAACAATTATAATTTAGCTTATGGGGGAGCTATAAATAGTGAAGGGAATTTAAATATAATAAATTGTAAGTTCTTTAACAATAATGCAACAACCGGAGGAGCAGTTTATGGAGTAAATATTAATATATTAAACTCATTATTCACTGCAAATCATGCAACCTATTCAAGTGGAGCAGTATATGCTTCTAAAAATTGTGAAATAGTTAATTCTCAATTTAATGGAAATTATGTAACAGTTCAAGAAGCAGGTGCAGTAAGATGTGTAGAAAATGCTACAATCATAAATTCATCATTTACTGGTAATAATGCACCATACCTTGCAGGTGCAATTTATTGTAAAAATATCATAGTAAACTCTTCTAATTTCACAGGTAATAAATTAACTAATAAAGGATCAGGTGGAGCTATTTACTGTGAAAAAAATAGTGAAGTAATTGATTCCAATTTTATTGGTAATAGTGCAAGTTACTCTGGTGCATTCCATAGTGCAGGAAACACTATAATAAAATCCTCCACATTCTTAAGTAACAGTGCAACATTATATGGTGGAGCTATAAGCACATTAACTGTAATATTAACGGTAATGTATTTTTATATAATATTGCACCAAAAGGTAATAGTATAAGTTATACTGGTACTTGTAATGCAGATTATAATTGGTGGGGTGAAAATACTCCATTTAGCACTGGAAATAATAATATTTACTATCATACAATTGATAAATTCAGTAATGATAATGGAACCAATGTAAAAGCAAATAATTGAGTAATAATGACTATGGCTACTAATAGTACAAGTCTTAACAGTAATGAAACTTTAAAAGTTACTGTAAACTTAGATAATGTAATAAATATTAATGGGGAAATATCTAATTTAAATATTAAATTACCGATTAGAACAGTGAACTATAATTGTACTAATGGTAATTTTAATGATAATTCTTTAAATATTCAAGGAATCGTAATTAATACCTACACTAATAATGATTATAATGGAGTAGTAAATTTAACTAGTACTATTGATAAACAATCCTTAACAATTCCCGTTAAAGTTGGAAGTAATTATAAAGATATTACAATTAAAGATAATGTTTTATACACTACTGAAAATGGTACAATAAATATTAAAGTTTCAAGCAGTACCGGAACTGTGAATACTGGTATTATTAGCTTATATTATAATAATATTTTAATTGGTTCTTCTAATATTACAAATAATGAAGCTAAATTCTTAAATATTTTAAAAGCTGGAGAATATAATGTTACACTTAATTATAATGGTTTAAATATTTATATGAACACTAGTAAAGATTTAACTTTAAATGTATATAACTCAACAAATTACACTATTTTAAGTGCAGAAGATTTTAGTGAAAAATATGGTGAAGGATTAAATTTCACAGGTAAATTAATAGATAGTGAAGGTAATCCTATTATTGGTCAACATATTAAACTTAACTTAACTCGTTTAAGTGATGGTGCAAGTAAAGATTACTGGGCAACAACAGATAATAATGGGGAATACCAATTACAAATCAACCTTTTTGCAGGTAATTATACAGGTCAAGCAACATATTATGGGAATAATATGTATCTAGCTAGTAATAGTATCTTAGCTAAAATCATTGTAAATGCTCAAGTTAAAGATCCTACTTTAATAAGTGCTGATAGTTTCCAACATCCTTATGGTAGTGGGCTTAATTTTACTGGAAAATTAATTTCAAAATCTACAGGAAGTGTTTTAGTTGGTCAACATGTAAAATTAACCTTATCACGTATTAGTGATGGTGCAAGTAAAGATTATTGGGTTACAACTGATTCTCTTGGTGAGTATCAACTTCCAATTAATTTGTATCATGGAAATTATAAAGTAACCTGTACTTATTTTGGTAATAATCAGTATGATTATTCAACTTGTAGTTCAACAATTACAGTATATTAAATAAATTTTTAATTTTTTTTATATTTTTTTTATTATATCATGGCTTGTTTTTTTTATTATATTTTTTTGGGACTTTAATGGGTTTTATATAAAGTTTTCCCTATTTCTTACCAAAACATTTATATAAGGTTTTTGGAATATATTATGTCTGTAAATCACCATTTACCATTTAATTTATTAACTACATTGCTAAATAAGCCACCTTTATTTAACAATACAATATTATAGAATTTTAATATAAGAAAATATTAAAGGTCTATTTCACTTCTTTAGCATATAGAGTTAAACAATTAAAATATAAATAAGAATGGTTGATTAATAAAAAAAGAGAGGTGAAGGATGATAAATGATAAACTAAAACTTGTATTACTCCTAACTTTTTTAGGAGCCATTGTTTTAGCTGGTATAACGGGAATATCTGCAAGTAGTGACACTAATGATACTACTACAGGGACGAGTAATACCATCAATTCAATAAGTTTAAACCCACATAATACAAGTGAGATTAGCTCATCTAATTTATTAACTTCAAATAATAATAACTACAATAATAATGTAGATAATGAAAATATAAGCACACAACAAGAATATGATACAATAAATGATACAACCACCTATTCACCGGTAAATACCAATAATAAGACATTAACCGAAACCATCAATAATAGTGAATATAACACCATTAACAATACAAGCACATTAAATAGTGATAATACAGTCTCTAATATTACCAAAGAGGATACTAATAATGTATCAAGAATTAATGATACATTAAATACAATTAATAGTGGAAATAATACTAATACAATTATAATTAGTGGTAATTTCACACAAGATTTTGGTAATGGGGGAAATTTCACAATACAACTTGTAGATGAAAATGGAAACCCTATAGTAGGTCAGCATATAGCATTAAATTTAACTAACCCTCAAAATGGTTTAAGTAAAATTTATTGGGTAACCACAGATGTAAACGGTTATGCATTTTTAGAAATTAACCTTGCTGTTGGTAATTACACTGCAAATGCCTATTATTATGGGAATGAATATTATAATCCATCTAAAGGTGGAGTAAATACAATTAAAGTTACTACTAAGAAAGAAGATTTAAAAGATCCAAACATCATAAGTGGTGATATAACCATCATTTTTGGTAAAGGAGGTAACTTTACAGTACAACTTGTAGATGAAAATGGAAACCCTATAGTAGGTCAGCATATTGCATTAAATTTAACTAATACCTTAAATGGTTTAAGTAAAATTTATTGGGTAACCACAGATGTAAATGGTTATGCAAATTTAGAAATTAATTTAGTGCCTGGAAACTATAGTGTTAAAAGTTCTTATACTGGAAATACTGAATATGGATCTTCTGAAGATAAATTTAATACTATAATTGTAAATAATGGTGCAATTACTAATGGTACTGATAATAACACTGATAATACAGATAATATTACTAATATTACTAATGGTGTAAGTATAAGTGATATTATAAGTAAAGCAGGTGAAGTTGCAGACTTTGTTAATAACAATCATAGATTGCCTAATTATGTTACAATTAATGGAAAAGAATACTCAATGGCAGAATTTGCATACTTATTAACAAGTGCAATTAGTGGAATCAATAGTGGTTCTACAAATAACATAACACCAATAAATGTTACTCAAGGAAATAATGTATCTAGTAGTATAAATGGTGTTTTAAGTTTAAGTGAACTTGTCAATATGGCAAATCGTATAAAAGCTTACATAGAAGCTAATGGTGTTACACCAAATTCTGATTCATCTAATGGAATTGGAACAATAACATTTGAAAATTATGTATATGTTTTCAGTAAAGCCTTAGCATTTTATGGAGAAAATAATAGATTGCCAAATACTGTAACAGTAAAATCTAGTGTTTTCCAAACAACCACACTTCCAGGTAGTGATACTACAACAACTAATAGTGGAATTAATGATAAAAATACTATTAGTGATACTAGTGGATATTTAGATGCTACTAAAAATTGTGAAGTAAATAATGCAGCGATTAAAGCCTTAGCATCATCATTAACTTCTGGATTAACTAGTGAAGTAGATAAAGCTTTAGCAATTTATAATTATGTTAGAGATAAAATTTCATATAGTTATTATGCTAACAGTAAGTATGGTGCAGCTGGTACCTTAAGTAAAGGTTATGGTAATTGTGTAGATCAAGCAAGTCTTGTAATTGCATTATGCCGAGCTTCTGGGATACCTGCTAGATATGTTCATGGTAAGAATTGTAAATTCAGTAGTGGATTAGTTACAGGACATGTTTGGGCTCAAATACTTGTTGATGGAGTATGGTATGCAGCGGATTGTACAAGTACTCGTAATAGTTTAGGGTCAATTGTGAATTGGAATACTAATTCATTTACGCTTTCAAGTATTTCTTCTAGTATTAGTTTCTAGATTAAAATATTAAAATTTAATAAAATTTAATTCCCTTATTTTTTCTTATTTTTTGGTTTTGTAGAAACCCT
>NZ_DAZC01000035.1:0-2928 GCF_002508845.1 Methanobrevibacter sp. UBA417 | reverse complement strand
CAGAATATTATCAATAGAATAATTTTAAAATTTTTATTCTATTTTTATTTTTTTGGCTCTGTAGAAACCCTATTTTTGAGGTATTTTTGTTGATCTGTAGAAGTTGTAGAATGTGTTTTTGAGTTTGGTTTCTTTATTTGACAGTTTTAGGCTTCTGCTGTGATTTGTTCCATTAAATTTTCTTTTTACCACGCTGAATACGCATTCTATGTTATTTCTTTTTCTGTATATTTTGGGTCGGAATATTGTGGGGCTGTTGGTTCTGTAGTGTCCGTTTTTGGCTCTTGTTTTTAATGGTATTTGGTCAAATGCTCCTACTTCTTCATTTATACATTTTCTTATGGGTTCTGTATCGTATGCTTTGTCTGCAATTATGTAATGTGGTTTATATATTTTTATGTTTCTGATTGATTGTTTTGCGAAGTGTGTGTCGTGTCTTGGGCCTCTTTGAACTTGATAATCAAGAATTAGTTGTGTGTTAACATTGATTGCAATATGGTTTTTCACATAGCTTTTTCGTTCTTTACGTCGTATTTTCGCGAAATATTTATCAGCATAATCATTGGTGAATCCTGATCCATCTAAAGCAATGTTTCCACCAATTAAAGTAAATTTTGATAATATTTTCTTGTTTAATTCTTTAAAACTTGTTTCAGATATTCTTTTAAAGAATTTCTGGATTGTTGTATAATGTGGGACGGTTTTTAATCTTAAAAATTTAAGTAACTTATCTGATAATTGCATCCACTCAATTATTTCACGATAGGTCATTTTTGAATACATTTTAAGAGCTAAAATAGTGAATAATTTAGGCTGTGTGTATAAATGATTACTAAAATAATTGGAATAATCATTTAAACATGCTTTAGCATAGTTATATACTTTTTCAGCATATAGCAGCATGTGATTACCTGATAATTCAATATTACCATTTTTAGACTGACGATTTAAACAGTTTTCTAATGGTTTTTCACATTCAAAATCCAAAAGGTTTAACTGTCTTGAAAACAAAATATGATATGGAGAAAAGGTTTTTTTACTTATCATATTAATATCTTTTCTCCATTTAATTATTAATACTTTATTATAACTTATTTTAAACCACTTAAGTAGTATTTCAAGTGTAATTTGCTAAAATCACCTTTAAATTCTTTAAAAAACAAATAAAGAAAACCAAAAAATAAAAAATACCCAAGTACAACTTCAACTGAAAAAATATTTTAATAAAAATATAGGATTTCTACAGAACCCTATTTTTAAATAAATTTAATATAATAAATTTGAAATATTATACTCTTTTGATAAATTTTTCACTTTCTTTAATAAATTATATTGATAATGTTTATTAGGATAATCTAAGTATTTGCTTTTCACTTTACTTTCAAACAATTTTTTAGTCTCATCATAATATTCAGGATAAAATTTTTTAACTTTTTTTAAATATTTGTAACGGCAGTCATTTTCACTTTCACCATATAAAGTTAGAGTGCTAGGTAAAATGTAATCCACATTATAATCTTTAAAAATTTTTATAGTTTCTCTTAAAACTTTATCAGTATCTGTTATAAAAGGAAGGATAGGCATAAATGTAATACCTACTCTAAAACCTGCATCTTTTAATTTTTTAATAGATTTTAATCGTCTGGTAGGTTTAGGAGCATTAGGTTCAAAAATTTTAGCCACATCATCAAAAACGGTACTAAAAGAAAAAGAAACAATAACTTTTTCATCTATTTTATCAACTAATTCCATAGGTAATATAGAGTTTTTATTAATTTTTTGTAATATATCTATATCTCTACAAATTAAATCGGATTTTGTAACTATATGAACTGGGTAATGAAATTTATTAGCAATTTTTAAGAACTCTCGAGTCATAAATAATTCTTTTTCAATTTCCATGTAAGGATCAGATGCAGAACCAATAGTAAATAAAGCCCTTTCACCTTTTTTTGCTTTATTTTTTAATTGTTGGTGTAAAAGATCATTAGCATTAGTTTTTACATAGTATGTTTTTGTATCTTCCGCATACTTGCTTCCATTGATATAACAATAACTACAATCAAAGGTGCACCCGTTATAAATGTTAAAACTATAGTCTTCCATAAATAATTGTCTAGGACCATGTCTTTTATTTAGTATTGTTTTTACTGTTTTTTCTTTGAAATGATACTTTTTTATTATCTTTGTTTTATCATTTAGAGTATTAATCATTATTTTAATCTCTTTTATTCTATTTATTTATCTGTTTTTTTATTATTACCTAATTTAATTTTCTTTTTTATTATAATTTACTGTTTAAACTAATTTTTATTTTAATTTTCCCTATTTTCTTTCATACCGTAAATTTTATTTTTTTTATTTTTTTTATTTTTTCCAATTTTGTATTACTATTTTAAATTTATTTATTATTATCTATTTTTTTAAAAATTTTAAAGATTTAATAATACTTTAATAATTAAAATATTAAATTTTAATTTTTATTTATCCATATAAATTAAAATATATTTATATTTTTTAAAAATAAATTTTTTTGCAAATATTTTTATTAAATTTTATCTTTGTTGTAACTTTCTCTAAAGGTTGTGCCATGTGTTTATGGCGTTGGTTTAAGTTTGATGTATTTTACATTTTAACTATGATGACTGCTTTTCCACATGTGGCTAAATTTTTTCATGTTTATAAGTCAATCAACTTTGATTGATTCAATAATTCTACATGTTTTTATGAGGACCTAATACTTAGTATTATGGTTTGATGTTGGTTTTGTAGATGTGGTGATATTTGATTGTTATATCTGATATGTAAGATGTAATGAATCTGTATTTTATGTGTATTACTCTGTCTATTTTTTTATGTGTACTTCTTAACGTGACTAATAATGTTATAACGTATTTAGTTTACTATTTTTTTGTATTTTCTGTCAAA
>NZ_DAZC01000021.1:0-30092 GCF_002508845.1 Methanobrevibacter sp. UBA417 | reverse complement strand
AAAATTTTAAAAAATAGAAAAAATATTTAGATTTTTAATTATTGCCTTCTTCAACTTCTTTTTCAAGAGCTTTAATATGATTTTCATCAGCAGGATTAATATCCATATGTTTAAAGATTTTCCAAATTAATCTTAGGATTAATACTAAGAGATAGGATGATATACTTAATACAGGTGAATAAAAACTTAAAATAATTGCTAATCCAGATGCAATAACGGGATACAAAATTATAAACATTAGAGTACGCATATATGGCTTCATTTGAACTCTAAAATTTTTCATGATAATATCTTTTTTAAATGAATGTATAAACATATAAAGGTATAATAAGGATACTATAAAAATTAATGATGCAAAAATAATATCTGCTTCAAAAAATGTCCAAAATTTTGCTAAAAATTCTGTAGCAAATGGAATTAAACAAATAAATGCTAAAGCAACTAAATTGATATAGTAAACTGTATTATCAATTTCTTCAATGATTAAAAGTAAATTACTATTAGACCAGAAGTTAGCTATTAAAAAGAAACTTATAAAATACATTAATATTGAAGGTCCTAAGGATTCAATTATATAAGTAGTCATTTGGTAATTGGTAGTAATTACATTAGCTGAAGGTACTGCAATACTCAAAACAAGTATTGTCATAGCAATAGCATAAATTCCATCAATTAACCCAGATAAACGATCTGGAGCATGCTTAATCAATACATTTCGTGGCAAATTTATCACTTCAATTAGTAGTTATTTTATATTTTATAATTTCTACTATTAAAATTATCAATACAAAAATAGTTAATCCTATTTTATATTAAAAATTAATCACACTATACTAACTTCAATAATCACTATTAAAAATTTGTTTATGAATTAATGCTTAGTATTTTTGAAGTAATCTTCTACTTTATGTAATTCAGTCATTATATCAATATCTTGTGGACATTCTTCTAAACATTGTGCACAATTTTTACATTGATCTGCTCTACTTTTTTCAGTTATTACATCAAAGTATTGATTAGAAATTTTATCTGGTTTATCAAATACTTTTGATTCATTGTATTCATGAAAACATTTAGGTATGTTTACTCCATGGGAACAAGGCATACAATAATTACAGTAAGTACATGAGATTTCACTAGAGTGACGAAATTCATTGATTATTTTTTTAAGGATTTTATTATCTTCTTCTGTGAAATATCCTGGTTTAGCTTTGTTTGCTATTTCAATATTAGTTTTTACTTGTTCTAATGTACTCATTCCACTTAATACACAATTGATATGTGGCATGTTCCAAAGATATCCTAATCCCCATTCTATTGGTGATTTAATATTGTCACTAGTATTCATTAATTCTTGAACTTTTGGAGGTATATTATTTACTAATGTTCCTCCTCTTAGAGGTTCCATTATCATATTTCCTATTCCATTGTCTCCAACGTAATCTATTGTTTTTTTTCCACTTTTATATTGTGTGTCTAAGTAGTTCATTTGTGTGAGTACTACTTCCCATTTATCATAATAATTCATTACTTTCTGGAACAGTTGATAATCTCCGTGATGTGAAAATCCAATATGTTTTACTTTTCCTTCAGATAAGAGGTTGTCTAAAAATTCATTAAGATACCCAGTAAACATTAGTTTACCCCATAGGTTTGTTTTAATTCCATGGAGCATGTAAATATCAATACAATCTGTGTTTAATCTTTCTAATTGTTTGTTGAAGTAATAATCTAAGTCTTCTTTTTTATTGATTGGGTATAATGGTAGTTTACTACTTATTAATACTTTTTCTCGATAACCCATATCTAAAAATTCGGATAAGAATGGTTCGGATGCTCCACCATTTTCATCTAAGCAGTTGCCATGATAATCAAATCCTGTATCTAATATGTTTATTCCATTATCAATTCCATAAGATAACATTTCAGAGGCTTTTTTAGTATCAATTTTTGTGTTGTCACCATTTAATACTGGTAATCTCATTAGTCCAAAGCCTATTTGTGATACTTTTTCTCCTGTTTTTCCTAATTCTCTGTATTGCAATTTTTTGTATCCTCCCTTTTTTTATCTTAGTACTAAATGAAGGGTTTATGTTATTACTTTTTTTATAAATTATTATATAAAATTATTATCTTGATATTAAATAAATAATAAAAAGTATTACTTAATCTATAAAAAAAAGGAAAACCCCATAGAGTTTTCCCTTAACAATTAATAAATTCATTAGTTATTAACAATTGAATTAAAACCTTTCGTATAAAGCAATTGTATAAATGAACCTTTAGGCCATACCACAATATTTCCTTTATTATACTGAGTAATAGCCATTTGCATCATAGTATTACGAGTAGCAGGATCTTGAACAGCATTAGATAAACCTTCAACAACCGTTATAATAGCTTGACCCCTAGTATTGTTATTTTGATGTTGATCTTCCCGAACAAAATCAAGTACATTAACAACTGTAGGAGTTCCATTAATCTCTAACGGACCCGCAGATTTAACAATTGCATCAGCAGCTTCCACATTAACCAATACAACAGCATCTAATTTAACACTTTTATTATATTCAACAATTTCTTTAACATTTTGAACACCTTCATCTGTGTCATTATACCACAATGCATCATGGAGCAACATTTTTCCACCATTATCTCTAGCACCCGTATTAAGAGCTTCAGTAGGCTCGTTTTTAGTAGGATGTCTCATACCATGAGGATAAATTGGAGTATAATGTGAAACTGAACCATTTTCCAATGTAATAATATAAGCCATATCAACAGCACCCATTCCAGGACGCTCCTCAGTTTGATCCACTGCACAAACTAATATTTTCTTTTCACCTTGAGTTAAATCCCCACCATGGTCAAAAAACATTTGTCCAGCAATAACTACTAAAATTAAAGCGATTATAGAAATTAAAATCGCTATTAATAGTTTATTTCTTCTCTTCATAAAAAAATCACTTAAGTTAATTTGATTAAATAATCAAATTATAATTTTAAACTTCATTTAATATAAATTTAAGTTTTTTAAAATTATATTTAATGATTAATTCTAAATTTAAAAAAAAGTAAGAAATAACCTTAAAATTAAAAGTATATTCTAAGGTTACCTTGGAAATATTGAGAGGATGCAGCTCCTGCCATTTTAATTAATTTCATCGGATTATGTGTTGCATTAATTAGTGCATCAGCAAAAGATAAAACAGCATCTCCCCTACTTGCACCTTGGACTTGATCTTCACGTATAAGATCTATACCTGAAGCATTTACTACTTGACCATTATATTCTAATGGTGAAGCCGCTTGTATAATTGCATCTAAAGCTTTTGTATTTATTAAAATTACCGGACCAACTGATTGATTTGTATTATATTCAACTATTTCTTTTGCATATTGGGCTCCTTGTTTTGTATCATTATTCCATAATGAATCATGTAATAATAATTGACTTCCCGCCCCTTCTGCTTGCGCCTGGGCAGGTTCAGATGCAGTAGGATGAACCATTCCAGATGGATAAATTGGAGTATTATTTCCTCCAGTTGTACTTATTAAATATGCCATATCAACAGCACCCATTCCAGGCCTGTTTTCAGATTCATCAACAGCACATACTAAAATATTGGATCCACTACTGTCTCCTAAGAAAATTCCATTAAAGACAAAGAATATTAATCCAAATAATATTATTATGAGTAATAGGATTGCTATCTTCTTTTGAGTTCCCATTTTTGAATCATCCTCCATTAAATTTTTATTAAAAATTATAATTATTAACTTTTATAATTATCAAACTATTAATAGTTATGTAAAATATATATTCCAATTGTAAAATATAGATTACATACTATATAAATATAACCCAACAAAGAAACCTTAAAAAAAATAAATATAAAATAAAAGATAAACAAAAAGAATAACATGATAAACATAATAATAGGTGAAGGACTAAACAAAAACACCTTAAAAGCAACAAAAGAATTTGAAAAAAACCCAAACATAAATATAAAAACAGTGAAAACCAACCAAGAACTCTTAAAAGCAATAAAAAACCCAAATATAAATGCTGTAATAAGAGGATCACTACCCGCAAAAAATATAATACAAAATATAAAAAAAACACATACTAATACAAAAATAAACCGCTCCACAATAATAAATGGAGAAAAAAATAAATTTTTATTAACTCCTGTAGGAATAGATGAAGGAACAACATTAAAAAACAAAAAAGAACTAATAAAACAAAATATAGAATTCCTAGAAAACTTGGAAAAAACACCAAAAATAGCAATACTTGCAAAAGGACGAAAAGACGATGAAAACAGAAGCCAAATTATAGATCAAAGTTTAAAAGAATCAGAAAAATTAACAAAAGAAATCCAAAAAGAATATCCTCAATATCAAATCACCAATTATTACATACTAATAGAAAAAGCAATACAAGAAAAAAATAATATAATAATATGCCCAGATGGAATAATAGGTAATATAATATTTAGAACACTTGTATTAATGAACAAATGGCCAAGTATGGGTGCAATAACATTAGGAATACCCGAAATATATATAGACACAAGTAGAGATCAAAGCACTGAAACTTATATAAGAAGTATTAAATTAGCATACTACCTATCAAAAAAATCACAAGATATAAAATAAAAAAACAAGATATATAATAAAAACAAATAAATAATTAGATTAAATAAATTAAAAGGAAAACAAAAATATGGTATTTCAATTTATCTACGACATTTATGAATGGTATTTAACCAAACATTTAACACCAGAAAATATGCCTTACCACATAGCTATAATCATGGATGGAAACCGTAGATACTCTAAACTTCAAGACAATATGGATGTTACAAAAGGGCACGAAAGAGGAGTAAACACATTAGAAAAAGTCTTAGATTGGAGCATAGATCTTGGAATAAAAGTTGTAACAGTTTATGCATTTTCAACAGAAAACTTTAACCGACCAAAAGAAGAAGTGGATGGATTAATGAACCTATTTGAGATAAATTTCAAAAAATTAGTTACTCATAAAAAAATCCACAAAAATAAAGTTAGAGTAAAAGCAGTTGGAAGACTAGAATTACTACCATCAAATGTTAGAGAAGCTATTAATGAAGCAGAAGAAGCAACAAAAAATTACCATGACAGCCAACTTAACTTAGCAATAGGTTATGATGGAAGACAAGAAATAGTAGATGCAATCAAAAAAATTGTAGATGAAGTTGAAAATGGAAAAATAAATAAAGAAAATATAACCGAAGATTTAGTAAGTAAAAACTTATATACTGAAGGATTAAGTGATCCTAACCTTATAATACGAACAAGTGGAGAAGAACGATTAAGTGGATTTTTATTATGGCAATCAAGTTATAGTGAATTATATTTCTGTGATAGTTTATGGCCAGAATTACGTAAAACAGATTTTTTAAGAGCATTACGAGATTACCAAGAAAGAGATAGAAGATTTGGAGCATGAAAATATATGATAGATACACATTGCCATATAGACTTCCCAGAATATGATAAAGACAGAGACCAAGTAATAAAAAGAGCAAAAAACACATTAGATGCAGTAGTATTAAGTGGAACAAACTATGAAGCAAATATAGGTGCATTGAAATATGCCAAAGAAGAAAAAGGTTTCATATACCCAAGCTTAGGCTTCCACCCTGTAACTTCACAAAATGCAACAATAGAAGAAAGAAAATCAGTACAAAAACATATAATAGAAAACAAAAAAAACATATCTGCAATAGGCGAAGTAGGAATGGATTATTTTTTTGTAAAAGATAAAGCATTAAGACAAAAACAAAAAGAAATATTTTTAAGTTTCATTGAAATCGCAAACCAAGAACAAATCCCTTTACTGATGCATGTAAGAGATGCTGATAAAAAAGCATTAAACATAATATTAGATTATGAAGATATTCCATATGTAATCTTTCACTGTTACAGTGGAAGTTTAAAAACAGCAAGAAGGATTATGGAACATGAAAACTATTTTATGAGTTTCTCCACTATGGTTTGTTATAGTAAACAACACCAAGATTTAGCTAGCCAAATACCTATAGATCACATGCTTACTGAAACAGATAGTCCTTATTTAGCAATGACAAAAGAAAAGAGAAATGAACCATCCAATGTAAAATTAGCTGTTAAAAAAATTGCAGAACTTCAAAATATAGACATAGAAAATGTTGATAAAGTAACAACAAATAATGCAAAAAAAGTTTTTAAAATAAAGTAAAATTAAAAAAAGTTTTTTACCAAATAAATTAAAACAAGATCCCCATCTAAGATATAAGATTCCTTAAAACTTAATTTAACAGCATCATTCATTTTATCAAAACCTTCACCATCAACTAAAGTTTTAGCAAATTTACCTCCAGCAATCATTGGAGCAACACAAACTCTAATTTCATCAATTAAACCTTCATTAAACATGCTGAAATTTAAGGTAGCTCCTCCTTCAAGCATTAAACTATTAACCCCTATGTTTTTAAGATAATCCATTAATTCCATTAAATTAACTTCACCTTTTTCTCCATTTGTAACTAAAACATCTACTTTATCCGAAAGATTATTAATTTTAAAAGGATCAGCATTATTTCCAACAGCTATAATAGTTTTAGCATCAGCATTTAATATACGAGAATTTAAAGGAGTTCTAGCTTTACTATCAACAATAACTCGTATAGGATTATCTTCCTTTTTAGCAGGTACTTTATGGACAGTTAAACGTGGATCATCAACTAGAACTGTTCCAATCCCCACCATTATAGCATCCATATCACTACGTAACTTATGCACCCTTTCTAAATCTTTTTCTCCAGAAATTTCAGAACTACCTGTTTTTGTAGCAATTTTACCATCAAGAGTCATTGCAGCACTTAATATAACATAAGGTTTCATATAATATCTCCTTAAAAATAAGATTTACATTAAAATTTTTATATACTTTTAAAATAAGTTTATAATTACTACTTAATTAAAATTTACCTACTCTTAAAAAATGAAACTTTTTTTTACAATAATTATTATAGTTAATAAATGTGAATAATTTAAAAAAGGATGGATAATTATGGAAGATAGATATGAAAAAGGAATGAATGTTTTAAGAGAAATTAATAAAGAAAATATAGAAAATTTATTTGAAGATTTAGAAGATATTGCCCCAGATCTTGGAAGATTTGTAGTAGAATTTCCATATTCAGAAATATACACCCGTAAAGAAGTTGATTTAAAAACTAGAGAATTATGCACTGTAGCTGCGATAACTGCATTAGGCCATGCACAAAAAGAATTATATGATCATGTCCATGCTGCTTTAAAAGTAGGTAATAGTCCCAAAGAGATTGTTGAAATTATAATGCAAATGAGTGCTTATGCAGGATTTCCTGCAGCAATAAATGGTATGATGACTGCAAAAAAAGTATTTAAAGAATTAGATTTATTACCAATTAAAAAAGAAGAATAAATCAAAACAAAAGTGGAGAGGATATAATCATCACCCCCCCCTCTTATTTTTTATAAAAATATATTTAAACTGCTCTTTTTATCTGAAACCCAATAAAAGTCCGCCTTGATATATTACAAATGAAATAATATATGCAACTACTAATGTTACACACATACTAAATAATGGCCATTTCCAACTATGAGTTTCATTTTTCATTGTTGCAAATGTTGCTAAACATGGAGTGTATAATAGTACAAATACTAAAAATGAAAATGCAGATAATGGAGTGAAAACAGATTGTAAAGCAGATATTACACCAATAGTACCTGATGCTCCAAATAAAGAAGTAAAAGTACTAACAATAACTTCTTTAGAAAATACTCCAAATATTAAAGCAATAGATGGTTGCCATTGACCAAAACCTAAAGGTCCAAAAATTGGAGCAATAAATGTACCTATTTGTCCAGTTAAACTAGCTTTAGCACCATAACTAACACCTACAGGCAAACTACTGAAAATCCAAATAACAATAGATAATACAAAAATAACAGTTCCTGCATTTTTAAGGAATACGACAATTCTTTCCCAAGTATGTATAAGAACTCCTTTAAGTGAAGGTAACTTATAAGATGGAAGTTCCATTACAAATGGAGTAGATAAACCTTTAAATAAAGTTCTCTTAAATATTAACGCTACAATAATGGCTACAATAATTCCTATTACATACAATGCAAATATAATTAAACCTTGATAAGCTGCGAAAAATGCGGCTGTTAATAATGCATAAACAGGTAATCTAGCACTACAACTCATAAAAGGAATAATAAGCATTGTAGTTAAACGATCTTTATCATTATCCAATGTACGTGTTGCCATTACACCAGGAACACAACACCCAAAACCTAAAACCATAGGGATAAATGATTTACCATGCAAACCTACAAGTTTATGCATAACACGATCCATTACAAAAGCTGCACGTGACAAATATCCTGAATCTTCCAATAAAGATAAAACTAAAAATAATATAAATAGTAATGGTAAAAATACAAGTACTCCACCAACCCCTCCAATTATCCCATCAACTAAAAAACTAGATAAAAATGTATGACCTAATACAACATATATTTCTGCCCCTAAAATGTTAAATCCATATTGAATTAAATTTTGTAATGGTGATGAAAGGGTGAAAGTTAATTCAAATGCTGCAAACATTATTCCTAAAAATATAGGAATACCAAGTATCTTATTTGTCACTACTTTATCTATCTTATCAGATGTTGTAGGTTTTTCTACAGCCGGTTTATCAACTGCTTCTTTTACTAACCCATCAATAAAACCATAACGAGCATTAGCTAAAACTTCTTCAGAATTTTCATTAAAAACATCCTGTAAATGCTTTTTAACTTTTTTAGATGCTCTAAGAATTTCTGCTGCATTTTTTGAATTTTGCACTCGTCCAGTAATAGCTTCATCATTTTCTAATAATTTTATAGCAACCCACTTTGGCGGAATATCTGCTAATTCTGGAACTTTTTCAACTTCATTCACGATATCTTGGATATGATCTTTTAATTCATAACCATAAACTAATTTATCACTTGAATTTATCGGATTTTTACAGGTTTCAATTACTTTATCTAATAAATTTTCTATACCTACTTCATCTGTTGCTTCTATTTCAACAACTGGAACACCAAGTAATTCAGATAATTTTTTTGAATCAATTTCATATTCTTTTTTTCGGGCAAATTTATTCATGTTTAAAGCTATTACAAGATTTGCTTCAAGTTCCATTAACTGTAATGTTAAATACATATTTCTCTCAAAATTAGATGCATCTATTACATTAATAATTAAATCACTTGATTCATCTACAATATAGTCAATAGATACTTTTTCTTCTAACGTTTTAGCACTTAAATTATAGTTTCCCGGAAGATCCACAATTTCTAATTCTATTTTTTCCCCATTATGGATTATAATATCTGTTCCTTCACTTTTTTCCACTGTTTTTCCAGGCCAATTACCAACATGTTGATGCATACCAGTTAAATAATTAAATACTGTACTTTTACCAACATTAGGGTTTCCTGCAAGACCAATTCGTAGGGTTTTCATTTTAATATTTTTCCTTAGTTTATTTTATGTCTATGATAAGTGGTGAATAATTATAAAAGAAATATTTTTTATTAAAAAAAACTTTTATTTAAAAAAATTGTCTTTAACTATTTCAAAAAAATTAATATTTAAAATTTTAAAAAAAGTTATTTCTCTTCAGATAAGTCAACTACTATATCTTCAGCTTCTTCTTTTCTGAGGGCTATATCATATCCTTTAACTTTCACTTTTAAAGGATCCCCTAAAGGAGCAATCTCTTCTAATTTTATTTCTGCACCTTTTACAAATCCCATACTCATTAAATGACGTTTTAATTCTTTATGAGACTCATCAACATGCCCCTGATGTCCATGATTATGGAATGATACTATCTTACCATGCTGCCCCTCTTCTAATTCATTTAATTTTTTACAATTTGGAGGATATTGAATTCTATTTTTACCATGACAATGTTCTTCATTTACATGTTCATGTTGATGCCCTTTACGATTTCTAAAATGTCTATGAGACACTTATTTCACCCTTATTTTTTTTAATAAAAAAACAAAGTTTAGGTAATCCTAAACTTAATTATATATTATTCTATTAAAACTGATATATATAATTTTACATCAAAACCTTAAAACATGCCTAAACACTTAAAAAAAGGATTAAAAAACAATAAAAAAAATTTAAATTAACATTTTTTATGATCTAAATTTTCAGCAACACACATCTTACATACAGCATTAGGAGAATCTTCTTGAGCATCTTTCACAGGACAAAGATACTTCCCATCTTCTTCAATAACATATAAATTTCCAGGAAAAGGAGAACCTACAGGATGAATAGGTTCTCCAAGGATAAAAGTAGTATAAAAACTGATTAAAGCATAGATAAGTGGAAATTTATCATTTTCATCCCGTGAACCAGAATCCTCGCCATATTGAAATTTAAATAAACCTATAGCTTCATTAAACATAAATTTATCAATTAAACCAACATACTCATTTTTATCAGACTCAATATCATTTACTCTAAAAATAAAAGATTTAATATAAAGAGATTCAAATTTTTCTGCATATTCTTTTTGAATATAAACATTCTCTTCTTTCATTTTAGAACAAGCAAGCATCTGATCATACATACCAATAGTTTTAGCATAGTCTTTTAAAATGTCTAAAACATTATTTTTACTTACTTTAGACTGCTTACTTAATTTAATTAAATCTTTAAACATATCCATAAAATAATCTCCTTACTTAATAATAATTAATATCAAAGTAAATAAATATGTTTTTATTTAAATATAAAAAATTAAAAATCAATTACAAAATTAGTTTAAAAGAACAAAGGAATATATATTTACAAACATAAAATATTATTAAAAAAAAATTAGATTAAAATAATTAAAGGAGAAATAAATTTTGAATAGTAGCCAAGCAATATATGAAGGAATAAAAGAGGCTGGAATCAATTTTATTGTAAGTGTACCATGTGTCAATTTACAAAACTTATTCAACTTAATAAAAAAAGATGAAGAAATTACATACATACCTGTACCCAGAGAAGAAGAAGGAATAGGAATACTCACAGGAGCTTACTTAGCTGGAAAAAAACCATGTATCTTAATGCAAAATAGTGGACTTGGAAATAGTGTAAATGCACTAGCATCATTATGCCAATTATACAAAATCCCCTTATTAATGATAATGAGTCATAGAGGAACAAAAGGAGAACCAGTAATAGGTCAAGTTCCCATGGGAAAAGCAACACCAAAAATTTTAGAATCATTAAACATTCCATATTATAAACCAAAAACACCTGAAAATGCAAAAGAAACTGTAAAAAAATCATGGATTAAAGCAGAAAAAGAAAAAACACAAGTTGCAATACTTTTTGAAATTAGTTACTGGAAAGGAGATAATTAAAAATGATTAGATACAATGCAATCCAGGAAATAATGAATCATATAACTAATGAATTAATAATTTGTAACATAGGATTCCCATGTAAAGAATTATACCAAATAAAAGATAGAGAAGAAAACTTTTACATGTTAGGTTCTATGGGATTATGTTCCAGTATAGGATTAGGAATAGCATTATCCAATCCCAATAAGAAAGTTATAAGTATAGATGGAGATGGATCCATTTTAATGAATTTAGCCACACTTGTTACAATAAAAAACCAAAATCCAAAAAATTATATTTTAATAATTCTAGACAATGGGGCTTACGGTTCAACAGGAAACCAAGAAACCTATGCAAAAAATACAGATCTTTTAAAAATCATAAAAAGTATCGGATACAAAAATGCTTATGAATATGAAAAAATAGATTTCAAAAAATTATTAGAAAAAGATTACACAGAACCGGTAATAATTAGATATAAAATAGAACCTGGAAATTCAAAATCTCCAGTAATTCCATTATCTCCAGAAGAAATAAAAAATAGATTTATGGAAAAAATTTAATTATACTTTCCCCACAGTATCACCACGTAAACCTCTTCGAATAGATTCAACAGATGTAATATCAGTAGTTGAAATATTCCCTAGATTTACATTTTGACCAATATTTAAAACCAAATTAACTTGTTGATTCTTATTAGGAGCTTCCCAAAGAATGTTATTAACATCAATTTTATCAATAATCGCATTAACAACATCTAACTTAACTTCTCCAGTATCATCATAAATACCAATACTTTTACCGCTTTCACGACCTTCCATAATAACTAAATCTGAACCAGCATTTATTTCTTCTTTAATTGAATCAATACGTTCATCTAAAGATATGCTTTTATCTTTAGTAATATTCTTTTTACCTACTTCACTTAAAACAAAAAATCCATTATTTTTAGCTTCTTTAATAAAACTTAATTTATCATCTTCACCCATATCAATTGAACCATTACTAATTTCAATTGCATCAAAACCAATACTTTTAGATTCCTCAAAAACTTCATCAATTTTATTATTTAAACAAGCTAATTCAAATAAAGTCCCACCTGTAAAAGCTTTTATGTTAAAAGATTGATACATTTTAACTTTATCCTTTATTAAATCTTTATCATGAAGAATAGATGTTCCCCAACCAAATTTTAACAAATCAACATATTCTCCAGAAATTTCCATAAGACTTTCTGCATTTTTTAACCCTAAACCTTTATCTAAAACCATAGTTAGACCAGAATCTCTTGGTTTACTAATTCTATCAGGTAATAAAAATTCAAATGATTTCATTTTCTTACACAACCTTTAATATTTATAACTTAAATTCATTTTTCAAGATTTTATCTTTTAATTCTAAAGCTAAATCTTTAGCTCGTTTTCTATCAGATTCACGACAAACAATAGGAATTTCAACATTATTCGAATTAATTTCTGTTTTAATACTTCCTAAATTGATTTTAAATGCTCGATTTTTACAAACATTATGACATACTCCACAACCAAAACAATACTCTAAATTTATTTTTTTATTTTTAAAAGCATTAGTTGGACAGTATTTTTTTACATCACATTCATCACAATTTAAACATTCATCTTTATTAAAAATAGGTCTTTCATCATTACCTTCAACCCAAGCTTTACTATAATCAATTTGAGCTAAAGGTAAATGTCGCCCTTTAATATGAGATATTGATAATGGAATATCTTTGTCTAACAAGAAAGTATTGTTAAATATTTTTTCATCAAGAATTGGTATTGGAATTGCTACTGAATCAAATACTTCAGGACCTTCTGAAGTTTTAAATCCTCCTAAATATTTTTCACCCATATCTTTCATATTAGCTGCTAACATGAGATTAGGTTTATCTTTAGAACTTCTAGTCCCATTACCTAATATTAATCCTTCTGCCCCATTTAATAATATTTTACATCCACTTTTGATAACATTTTGCTGCGGATCATTTTGTAATGGGTTAATATCTCCACAACCACTAAATGTGTATTCTTTTAAATTTCCTTTCATAGCAGGTTGGGCAAAAATACTTGTTATACCATCTTCGTTATCAGGATTAGTGAAAGAATTATAATTTTTAAATGCATTACGTGTTCCAATCATTTCAGCAGTTGGCATATCATCAAGTGTTACTTTTTTAGTAAAAAATTCTCCATTTTCAGATTCAACTTCAACATTAATTTCCTTACCCATAACTAAATCTTTAAATAAAAATCCGCCACCATATTCGGGATTAGTTTTACTATGTTCAGTACCATAAATTATTAAATCAACTGAACCTAACCATTCATTTGGACAAGGACCCACATGACCTTCAACACCATTAAGTAATATTTTTTTAGCTTTTTTAAATGAACCCCCATCAGCAATAGGAATATGTAAAATAGCAGCAGTTCCACTCATAATTCCACAGGTTCCAGTTGTTACAACATCAACATCATCAAATGAAATCTCATCAGAATTTTTAATTTTACTTTTTAGCTCATCGGCTGTTAAAATTTTTGCTTCACCATTAACAATTTTCTCATTAATTTCTTCTTTAGTCCTATTTTTCATCCCAAAAACCTTCATTATATCTAAATTTTATTCTAAAGATCTGATTTTATTATCAAAATCTTTAAATTTATCAGCTAAACCTCTGAAATAAGGAATATAAACTCTTGCAAATTGTAATCTTTCAGGATCCATATTATTAGCAATTATATCATTTTGAATAGTATGCATCTTTCTTTCAACTTCAGAATACATTAAATCTCCTGGATATTCCCCAATAAATATTCCATCTGCCCCATTTTTCAAGGCATAAATAATATGTTTAGACATTACTCTATTTACACTATGAACCTTAATTATGCGAATACTTTCAGGATATTCAACTCTATTAACTCCAATATTATCTGCTGCAGTATAACCAATATTATCTAAAAATACAAGAATACATTTTTCATTTGAAGGTTTATTCTTAAGCATACCATAAATTGTTGCGAAAATCTTCTCATCAACATCCCCATTAACTCTTATGGATTTTCTTTTACATACTGTTAAACATTTTCCACAACCAGAACAACACATAGGATCAATGTATAATTCATCATCTACAATACTCATAGATTTATATTTACACATGTTTATACAATCACCACAAAGATTACAAGCTTCATTATCGATTTCAGCAATAAATGGTTCAACTTCAATTCCATCATGCATTATTTCAGATACTTTGCTTGCTGCAGCATTAGCTTGCATAATACTTTCAGTGATATCTTTTGGATCTTGAGCAGTTCCACAAACATATACTCCTTTTACATCTGTTGTTACAGGTTTGATTTTAGGATGTGACTCTTTTATGAACATATCTTCAGTTAAACCAACATTTAATAATTTAGCCATATCTTTTGTTCCTTGAGACGGTTCAATTGCCGTGGACAATACTACTAAATCGGCTTCTACTTCTTTAACCTTTTTCTGTAAAGTATCTTCAACACGTATAATTAAATTATCACCACTTTTAACTACTTCACCAGGACGTCCTCTTATTAAACGTATCCCAGATTGTTGAGAATGTTTATAATACTTTTCATACATTCCAGGTGTTCGTATATCTGTATAACAAATCACTATATCTGTATCAGGATATTTATGTTTTATAATATTTGCATTTTTTAAAGCAACCATACAACAAACTTTACTACAATATTTATGTGCTCCTGGTTTATCATCTCTTGAACCTACACATTGTATCATTACAACACGTTTAGGGATCTCATTATTACTTGGTTTTAGAAGTTTACCCCTAGTAGGCCCATTAACCCCCATTATTCGACCTAATTCACTTTGAGTGATAACATCTTCATTACGAGAATAACTATATTCTGGTCTTTTATTTGGATCAAATAATTCATGACCTGTAGCTATAACCACTGATCCTACAGTAATAGGTAAATTTTCCACTTCACCATCTAAATAAATAGCATCCATTTTACACTTTTTAACACAGGCTCCACACTTTTTACAATTATCCATATCAATAGTATATGTGTCAGGATATGCTTGAGAATATGGTTTATAAATAGCTTTACGTGAAGATAAGCATTCATTAAATTCATCAGGTACTTGAACAGGACAAACTTCAGCACATTCTCCACAGCTTATACACTTATTATTATCAACATAACGAGGATTATTTTCTAGAACTATATTAAAAGTACCTGCACGTCTATTAATACTTTTTACATGAGTATTAGTTAAAATATTAACATTATCATTCTCAACTACACTTTTTATTACAGGATTCAATAGACATAAACCACATTCTTCAGCAATTTTAACTGGAGAAAATACTTTACCAATTCCAGCCATATGCCCCCCTATACTAGGTTTATCTTCAATTAAATAAACTTCATAACCTTGACGAGCTAAACTTGTAGCAGCAGATATTCCACTAATTCCAGCACCAATTACTGCAACACTATCTGGTGTTTGGCAAAGAATAGGATCTACAGGATGAGATTGTTTTACTTTCTCAATACTTGCATTAACCAAACTAACAGCTTTATCAGTAAGTTTAGTTTTAGAAGAATGAACCCAACTACATTGTTCACGTAAATTGACCATATCCATTAAATAAGGATTTAATGGTTTAATATAATCTTGAAAAGTTTTTTCATGAGAAATTGGAGAACATGCCACAATAACTACACGATCCAAATGTTTAGTAATAATATTATCACGTATAATCTTCCTACCATTTAAACTACAAAGATTAGTGTAAACTTCAATAACATTAGCATCAATCTCATCTATTAAACGATTAATATCAACTTTATCAGAAATATTACCCCCACATTTACAAATAAAAACTCCTATCCGTAAATCAGAATTACTACTATGATTTAATGATTCCACAACCATTATTCTACCTCCCAAGGAATTTCTTCAAAATTTTTAAGAACCTGATTTAAATTTACACTATGAGTTTGTATACCTGCAACAGTATAAGGATCAGCACCCATAGATAAAGCTATAAGTTGACTAATATTCATATGATAAATACCAATTTTTTCCCCAATTTGTTTTTCTATAACGGGTTGATAACGATCATATTGAATTTGACAATTTGGACACATATGTAGTAAAATGTCCACACCCTCATCTTTTAAGGATAATAATTTTTCTTTAGTTACTTCTAAAGAATAATCCCTATTTACAAATCTTTGGCGAAACCCATTCCCACAAGTTAATCTTTTATGATCATACCATTTTAGAGTATCAATCCCACAGGTTTTAGCTAGTTCATCTAGTAACATTGGATTTCTAACTCCATCAATTGTATCTTCATATTGAACTTTGCAATAATGACACGCATGGTGAGTTGCAACTTTTAATCCTTTTAATTGATATTTTAACAGCTTATTAATTTTTTCTCGATTATTATAAAATATTTCAACAACATGAAAAATATTATCCCTAGAATCCATATCGCCTTCAGAGTAAGTTTTATCATTTAAACCAGATTTAATAAATATTTCATTTACATGATTTCTTACTTCTTTATTATTATTTAATAAATCTGCAGATTTTTTATTAATAGCATAACATGTAGAACACATCATAGCTAAATTTCCATGATTTAAAGACTTTGCTAAATTAAAATTACGTGCTGCAACTACAGTAGTATCTAATTCATCAAAAACATCACTATAGTGCCCTAATCCAGTGCAACAAGTTTGTTCAGGAGATATTATATAGTCAATGCCTAACTTATCAAATATGTATTTAGTTGATGATTCAATACCTGGATATTCTACATTTACCATACATGATTTAAAAAGTAAAAATTTTCCATTAGGAATAGATTTCATTTAATCATCACCCTTTTTGATTTTTTTAGGCGTTTATCAAATCCTGAATTCATAAGTAATAAATTTATTTCTTTTACTGTCTTTTTTGGAGGATTTAATTTTCCTAAACCTAATTTTTCGCGTATTGGAATTAAATTTTTTTTAAAATCCACCCATTCAGGACCAAAATCTTTAGCTAAATCTTTTACGAAATTTTTAGGAATACCACCCATAGCCTGATTTATAAAGACTTCACCATAATTGTAGAAGGGTTTTAATTTTTTATTAGTTTTCCCTTCATCAAAGGCTATTTGTTTTAATACTTGATTAACTTCACATGCACTATTACCTACTGGACAAATACTGTGGCAGGTATAGCAATAAAAACAATTCCATAAGTTTTCATCTTCTAATACTGTTTCATCACCTTCTAAAACTCGTTCGATCATGTTTCTAGGGTTATACTCACTATGTCTAGCTGCTGGACAAACACTAGTACACATACCACATTGAACACATCTTAATAATCCAATATCTTTTGAGGATTTGGGATTATGAATTATTTTTTCGGCAAGTTCTAAAGGGTTTTCATTTATTTTTTCTTTACTCATACCTTTACATCCAATTTTTTTAAAAAATGTTTAAATTTATTTAATCTTAATTAATATTTTATTATAAAAATATAATATATAAGGTTTTTCATTATTATATAAAAATACCCCTAATTTAGTTCAATTTATAAAATAAAAATTATACATAATTTAATAAAATGATAAAATAATTAATCAACATTAAATTTTTATTAGTTCATAAAACAAAAAATTTAAATAAAAAAAGTAAATAAAAAAATATAAAAATTTAAATAAAGACATAAAAACAATCCAAATAGGAAAATTAACATTAAAAAACTATAAAACAAAAAAAGAATTAAAATTAAATAAAAAAAGATAAAATAAAAAAGATAAGAATAGAACTAATAAGCTTACATCTAAAAAATCAATTTTCAAGAAATAAAAGAAATCAGTCAATTTCCTCAAAATTATTAATTTCCAAAGAAGGATTAAGCTTAACAATTTCAGGTAAATTCCCAATAGTACCAACAGTATCATTAACAATGATTAAAGCAGATTTAAAATAGTTATTTAAATTATCAGCAAATTCTAAACCATTATTAACAGAGGTTTCATCATCTACCCCCAAAACATGATTACCAATACTAGTTGCTAAAGCATCAGCAAATAAAGTATCATCAGCAATAACAGTTACAACATCAGACTTACCCAAACTTGTAGAAAAACCAACAGTGGCAGACGAAGAGCAAATTCCTAATTTTTCACCAGCTAAAAACTTAAAACCTAATTTACCTGATAACGAAGATTTACCTGCATAAATTCCACAAATAAAATCTTTATCTGTAACAAAACTAATATCCCCACCATTATCAACAATTGAATATTTACTACCACAACTTATTAAGTAATCTCTAGAAAATTCAGCAATAGTTCCAGCCAAACAAGCAGTAGGTCCAACACCAGCAACTGAACTTGCATCACACATCCTTTTAATAATATTCGGAGCACTATCATCTACAATAACTGGCTCGAAACTACCGCTAAAAATAGGATGACGCTTCATATAATCTTTAATAGTACTTCGGATATTAAAAATATAATCATTTAAATTATGAAATGAAATATCTGTTACTAAGTTAATTTTAGTTTCTTCAACACTTAGTTTAGATTTAAAAGTATTAGAATTCATAAAAAAAAGTAAAAAAATAGTTTATCTTAATCTTCTATTTAAAATTTTATGAGGATTATCAATCAAAGCTTTCATAGCTTGAGAATCAGACAAACCAGCACCAAGAGCAATACGATAAGCCTGTTTAAAGCTAATTAAATCATCAGGATCATGACAATCTGTATCGATTACAAGATCTGCACCAATTTCAGTTGCAATTTTAGCTACATGACCATTAGCTAAACAATGTCCTTTACGAGCTGTAATTTCTAAAGCTATATCATTTTCTTTAGCAAGAATAACTTCTTCTTTATTAATTAAACCTGGATGTGCTAATATATCTATATCTGATTGAACAGCAGCATGATTTGTCCCTTCTATTACAGGTTCTGCCAAAGTTTCACCATGAACAACAACAATTTTTGCACCTAATTCTCTACAACGTATAGACAATTCACCAATTGATTCAGCAGGAACATGAGTTATTTCCGCACCTAAAACCACATTTATATCCCATTTACTATTAACATCATCAATTGCACCCATTAGCTCAGGTAAATTTTCTACATTAGAATAGTCAACATGATCAGTAATCGCTATTGTTTCATGCCCTAAAACATCTGCTCTTCTAGCTAATTCACTAGGTAATAATTCACCATCACTAAATAAACTGTGCATATGCAAATCAATTCTTTTATATGCCAAATCAATAATCTCCTTCAAAATTAATAGTTATAATTAAATATTATCTTTGTTATATTTTTATATATTATATTAAATATTTAAGGGTTCATATTTTAAAAAAATCTTTAGTGATAAAAATGAAAAAAGTTAATGTATTTGTACCTTCACATATAACAGGATTTTTTAGTATACAAGAAGCAACAACACCTTTACAAACCGGATCTAAAGGTGCAGGAATATTATTAAATCGAGGAGTAACAACTTCTATTCAGAAAAATCCAAATAATGAGGAAACTAATATAAGTATTAATGCTGATTCTAATCCAGAAAAAGAAGCAATAATCCGTAAAACAATAGAATTAATGAAAAGTGAATTCAACTTTAAAGATAATTTCACAATTAATCAAAACATTAATGTTCCTGTCGGTTGTGGATTTGGAACAAGTGGAGCTTCTGCATTGAGTACTAGTTTAGCACTTATTAAATTACTCAAACTTCCAATATCCCCAATTAAAGCAGGACAATATGCACATCTTGTTGAAGTAAGTCTTGGAACTGGTCTTGGTGATGTATTAGCTGAAATGGAAAAAGGTTTAGTATTCAGAATAAAACCTGGAGCCCCCGGTTACGGAGAGTGTGAAGTTATAAATACAGATAACGAATTATACATTATAACAAAATCTTTAGGCAGTATAAAAACAAAAAACATTATAACAAACAGTAAACAAAAAGAAAAAATTACTAAAATAGGTTCCAATATGGAGGAAAAATTCTTAAAACTTCCAAGCATTAGAACATTCTTAAAATATTCTTATCAATTTTCTGAAGAAACAGAATTACTGAATCCTAAAGTAAAAAAGATAATAGAAGATTTAAATACTAAAACATTTGGTGCAAGTATGGCAATGTTAGGAAATACCGCTTTTGCAATAACTGACGATATATCTGAAATAGATCCAGAAGAATATACCATATCTAAGTTATATAATGATGGAATAAAATATTTAGAAAAAGGAAAAGTTGTTAATGATCAAAATTACTTATAAAATGAAGTCATACCGAGAAAACCTAAAAGATATTATACAACCAGATGATACTATTATTGAATTAGGATGTCACGTGGGAAAATCAAGCCAATTTATGTTAAATAGAATCCCTAATGGGAATTTAATTGCATTAGATAATAGTCCAGAAGCTAAATCTAAAATGGATAAGTTATCATTTGAATATAAAAATTTAAGTTTTTTAAATAGTGATGTTCGTTTACATGAAAGTTTAAAAAAAGTTAAAGAAAAAATAGATAAATGTGATATTTTAAGTGTTGATCTTGGAGGAGGTTATCACCCAGATACAACATTTAAAGTTTATTATATTTGGTCTTCCACATTTAAACCTAGAGATAGTATTATACGAAATAGAGGTTTAATTGATTTTATAAATACTGCTACCAGTAATGAGGATATGCATTCTGAAAACGGCTTCCTTGATAGTTGTGGAGATATGGGAATTCCCCCACAAATTAAAGAGTTTAAATTGTGGAGTGAAAAAATTTAACTTAATAAAAATTATTCATTTAATTTAAATACTTTTAAATCTTCATAAATTGGACCTTTAGAAGTTAATGTACTCTTTTTTAAATGTAAATTTTTCACTTTCATTTCACCAATTAAAACTTCATTATTTTCTTTTAACACTTTTTGAACTTGTTTTTTATTTTTAGGATTTTTCATGCGCCCAATAGTTAAATGACTAATATAATTTTTCTCTTTTTTAAATCCTAATTTATTAAATTCAGTATCTAATTTTTGTTCTAATAATTCTAAATCAGAACTTTCATTTATACCTACCCAGATAACTTTTATATGATTTGAATTTGGAAATGTACCTAATCTTTCTAATCTTATGTTGAATTGTTTGAAATTTTTAATTACTTTATTTGTTGCAATCTCTATTTTTTTCAACATGTCTTCTGATACATCCCCAAAAAATTTAAGTGTTAAATGTATATTTTCTGTTGATACATACTTTATATTAGTATCTGTTTTTTTAAATTCTTTAATTAAATTATTAATTAATGGTTTTAAATTTGGCTCTATTTCTATTGCTAAAAAACTTCTAACTCCACTCATAAATATCACTTCTAAAAAAAAGATAAAATATAAAATGTTTTTTATATCTATTTTTCAATTATAGTTTCATTTATTGCCATTCCAAAATGTCTCGCATTTTCATCAATAAAAACTTTTACTTTATCCCCCTGGTTTAAATTTGATACACTTACAGCCTCCCCATTATTTGATACTATCCGAATTGTTTCAGCATTTTGTAAAAGGGATTTAATTTTTATATCTTCATATTCTGCTTCTATTAATAGTAAAGGTCTTTTTTCAATTTTACATCTTCCAACAATAGTGGGTCTAGTGGTGCCATCTTTGTTTACAATTAAAACTTCATCTCCAGCTTCTAATTCTGCTAGATATCTTGTTTTGTTTCCAGGGACCATAACATAAGCTTGTACAGGGCCAGCATTAACACGGAATGGTCTTGATGCTACATATTCACTTTCTAATGATTCACTATGAACTAAAAACATTGCTTTACTATAGGAACCTATAAGCATTCCTTCACCTGGAACCATCATGGAAGTTGTATCAATACAAACTCTATCTCCTGTTCCTAAAGGTTTTACATTTGTTATGGTTGCTTCTTTCAAATTATATTTTTCATGTGATAAGTTTTCGATTAAATCAGCAATTTTTTTTATTTGTGCAAAATCTTTAGGTTCAAATATTACCCCATCAGTTCCAATTTCTAAAGTTTCTAAAGCTAGTTTTGCTTCATTTTCATCAGTAACTGCTGCAATAATTTTAACATTTTCAGATTGTAAATCTGCTAGAATATTTTCTAATGGTATGACTGTCCAATCTTTTCCAACTAATATTAAGTAATCTACAGTTTTACCTAATTTTCTAGCTAAATGTTCATGCTCTTTATCAATTATTTCTATATAAGCTGCAACAGACTGTCCTAAGTTTTTATGTTCTTTTGCATCTTGTAAATCTTTGGATTTTTCTAAATTTTTGGATAAAGGTAGAGTGTTGTCTCCTTCACCATTTATTCCAATTAAATATATTTCCGCTTCTGGATTGTTAGAGATTATGTTTGTATTTGCTAATTTTTTGATGTTTTTGATTTCGTCTTCTTTAGCCATTATGTGATTTATTCCAGATTCCAATGAGGTTGTGATTAAATCTTTTTTATCATCCCAATTTTTATTAGGTGACATTATCCATGCGAATTTTTCCATAAAAATTACCTTTATTTAATTATTTATTTTAATAATTCTAATGCGTCATCCACATCCATTTTGTTATGGACTACTTCTGAAATTGCTTTTGTTATTTTTCCAGGGTTTTCTGCTTGGAAAATATTTCTTCCAAATGCTACTCCGGCTCCCCCTACTTCAACTGATTCTTTAGCCATTTGTAATAATTCTCTATCTGTATCAACTTTTGGACCTCCTGCTATTACAACTGGTACTAATGCTCCTTCTACCACTTCTTCAAAACTTGCTGGATCACCGGTGTAATTTGTTTTTACAATGTCCACACCTAATTCACTTCCCACACGTGCTGCATGTTTTACCATGTTTACATCTGTTTCAGATTTGATTTTTTGTCCTCTTGGGTACATCATTGCTAATAATGGTATTCCCCATTGGCTGCAAGTTTCTGATATTTCCCCTAATTCTTTTAACATTTCAGGTTCTTTTTCAGACCCTATATTTACATGTATACTTACTGCATCTGCACCGAGTTGTATTGCTTTTTCTACACTAGTTACTGTTACTTTATTGTTAGGATCTGGACTTAAGCTTGTACTAGCAGATAAATGTATTATTAATCCTAAATCATTTCCATACCCTCTATGTCCTTGTTCTACAATCCCTTTATGCATAAGAACTGCATTTGCTCCTCCACGAGATATTTGTTCTATGGTTTTATCCATATCAACTATTCCTTTTATTGGCCCAGATGATACCCCATGGTCCATTGGAGCTATTACGGTTTTTTTTGTTTTTCTGTCTATTATTCTTTCTAATCGAATTTTTTTACCTATCATGATTAAAACTCCTTAATTGCTGTAAATTTTTAATAAAGTTTACTTATATATAAAATTAATTAATCTTTAAAAGTATATAAATTTAATGTACAAATAAAAACTATAATGTATTTTTTTGTACAATTATTATTGGTTGTTAAAAAAAAGAAAAAGAGTAGCAAAGCTACTCATATAAATTAACAGACTCAGCATTAAAAACTTTAATATCCATATCTTTAGAAAAAGCCTTAATATTAGTATCGAAAGCTTTAAAATGTTTTGAAATAAGATGTTTATTCAAACCATCCATATCTTCCCATTTTTCAATAAAAAGATAAGTTCCATCTTCAACATCCTTATCGAAATTATATTCAATATTCGCAGCTTCTTTACGAGTTTCTTCAACCAAAGTTAGTGCTTCTTCAATAATTTCCTTATCTTTTCCGTTTACAGGGATTAATTTTGCAAATACGAGTAACATATACTTAACTCCTAAAATATTAAAATACTTTAATTCAATGTATATTAATTAACATTTATAAACTTTTAGTAAAATAGAATAACATCCAAAATTTTTTTAAATAGCACAAATAAAGATAATATAATACAAAAAAGATTCTAAAATAAAAGGGAAAAATACATGAATTATAAAACAATCTTAAATGAAATACAACCTACTACTAAGGAAAAAGAACAAATACATACACTAAGTAACAACTTAATAAAATACTTAAATAGAATATTAAAAGAACAAAATATTAATGCAGAGGCATTACTTGTAGGATCAGTTGCAAAAAATACATTTTTAAGAGGGAAATCTGATATAGATATTTTTATAAATTTCCCCCTCTCAACACCAATGGATCAATTAAAAGAATTAGGGCTTAAATTAGGATATCAATGTAGTGAAGAATTTAATGGAAAAGCAGAAGAACATTACGCATCCCATCCATACCTCACAAGTTGTATTGATGGTTATGATATCGATTTTGTTCCTTGTTATAAAATTAAATCCGCAAAACAATTAAAATCCGCAGTAGATAGAACATTACTCCATACTAAATATATAACTTCTCATTTAAAAGAAGAACAAAAAAGTGAAGTTTTACTTTTAAAAAAATTCATGAGCGAAATAAAAACTTATGGATCTGAATTTAAGGTCGGGGGATTTGCAGGGTATCTTTGTGAGTTACTCATTCTCAAATATGGAACCTTTGAAAAATTATTAGAAAATGCACAAAATTGGAATTATGGGACAATTATAGACCTCGAAGATTATGGGACTGGAAAAAATTTTAATGATCCCCTAATAACAATAGATCCAACTGATGAAAATAGGAATGTTGGAGCAGCATTAAGATTAGAAAAAATGGTAGATTTTATAATCGCTTCACGAAATTTTTTAGATGAAACTAATAATGACAAAAAATCAGATTACTTCAAACCATTAAATAAAAAACAAAAAATAAGCACTTCTGAAATATTAAAAAAATTCAAAGATCGTGAAACACATACACTTTTGTTAAAATTTGAAATACCAGAAATCCCTCCAGATAGTTTACATCCCCAATTAAATAAAACTATGGAATCTATTACTGAAAAATTAGAAACAAAAGATTTCAGTATTTTTAAAAGTGACTATTGGACTGATGAAAATAAATTAGCACTTTTTATTTTTGAGTTAAATGTTTACAAGCAAAGTAAATATATTATACATGAAGGACCTAAAATTTGGAGTAAAAAATCCTGCGATAACTTTAAAAATTATCGTGGAGATAAACTGTATAGTATTGATGATTTATTAGTATTAACTAAAGAAAGAAAGTTTAAAACACCAGAATCTTATATTAATTATATTTTAACTAATGAAAATATTCATAATATTAAAATTGGTAAAAATTTAAAAGATTTAATCATTGCCACTTATGATTTAGATTTAATTGAAAATTTCTTATCTAATAAAAATTTTGAAAATTATTCTTTTAAAAAAGATTTTTTAAACTTTTTAGATGATTTTATTTATCCTAAACAGTATGTAAAAAGATAAAAAAAGTAAATTGATAAATAAGGGACTTGACTTTTTACCCTTATATGATTTTATTATTACATCACCACCAATATTTTTTACTTTTTTTAAATTTTAAATGTAATGCCAAATTTTTTGGATTACCTTGGTGAATTTAATATCTTTTTTTACATATTTTCCTTTAATCATAATCTTCATCCTCCTTAAAATCTCTACTGGTTTTATTAGTGAAATTAGTTGAATTTCGATTTTTTTCATCAATTATTTTAGGCAAATGCGAATGATTATTAATATGATTATTTAATTCAATTTGTTTACCTAAAATTTTTGATTCATTGAATTTGTCAGGATTTTTCATTTCTTTATGTATCATTAAATGATTATTTATGATTGTTAATTCGTTTACTTTGAAATGTGTATCGTTTAATGAATCGATTATTGTGTTTGAAAAGTTTGATTTTTGGAAACTTTGATTGTGTGCAAATATACTTTCTGAATTATTATTTGGTGATTTATTTAATATTAATGGACTTATATTATTTGGTGTTTTATTAATTAAACTTGAATTCAGATGTTCTCGTGTATCATTTACATAATATGTGGTGTTGTTTATTAAATTATTTTTTGTATTCGGTTCTATTGGTATATGGTGGGGATGAATATTAGTAATTTGTGTAGTGGTATTATTATGTATACTAATTTCATTTTCAGGTGCTGCAAATGTTACTTGCATTGCAATTGATAGAGTTATTAAAATTATTAATATTTCTATTAGTAAAATTTTTCTGTCATATATTATGCCTCCTAAACTAATATCCTTTTTAGTTTATTTTTTTTTTGGCGATATAACTGAAAAAATTTAGATTATATTTTTTCTAAAAATTTTCAATTCTAAATTTTAGAAGTTAAAAAAATTTTGTTTAATTTTTAACTCCAAGAAATAGATAGGTGCTTTCAAGTATATAAAGGTATAGTTATTTTTAATAAAATATTAATAAAAAAATTGAACAAAATATAATTATTAATAATCTGGTAGAATGAAACTAAACCAAACCCCAAGATAAATATATTAAAATTCAGACATAATAAAATATTTTAACACAGCAGTTAAAATAAAAAGTTAAATAAAACAAAATAAAAGAATAAACAAACCTACAACATTAAATAATAGTATTTAACACTAAAACAAGCACATAAACTATAAAAATAAATTAAAAAAGTTAAGAAAAAAATAATTTCCAAAATAAAAGATTAAAAAATAATAGAAATTAAATCAAATCAAATAATTAGTTATTAAATAAAAAAAATAGAAAAATGAAAGTCAAAATTAAAAACTAAATAATAAAACAGATTCATAATTAAAAATAACAAATATAATGGAAAAAATAAAAAAAACATTACCAAAAATTAAATTAAGAATCTTTACGTTCATATACAAATTTAGGAACAGCTTCTTTAAGTGGATCAAAATTTTCACGATTTTTAACTTCAACACATTTCATACTAACTTTACTATGAAGACTACTTGGTAAACGTAAAATACGTTTTAAATCAATAGAAACCTTTGCATCAATAGTAGAAAGATTCACTTTAGCCAAACCCCTTTCCATATCTTTATACCGTCTAGGACCTATATTAGCCTTAAAAGAACCCCAATCATCATTATTCAAATAGCCTCTATATTTAATCATATCTTTAAGCAATTTAGGATTAATACCATCAATCTCTTCACTACCTTTAAGATGTAAAACATCATATTTCACTCTTTGAGTAAAAACATTAGGATAAGCAATTGGAATCATAAAATGAGGAATATCATACGTATTATTAATACTATTAGGATTTGAAAATTTACTTTTTGGAACTTCAGCACCTGCAACATACTTCAAAACTTCACTTCGCAAACCTGTACCTGCAACAACCATATCTGGATCTAATATCCGAATATGATAACCTCTACCAGAGTAAATTAAATGAATATTTTTTATTCCTAAATCAGATTTAAGAGTATCAATTAAATTATTTACAATTTCTAAGGCTTCACTTAAACAAATTTCACAAACACCATCACAATTACAGGAACGTATAGGTAAATCTTTTGCATCAACATCAAAAACATACTCTGCCTTTTCCCAACCTTCTCTACGACGAGGTTCTTGATAATAAGCTACACTAACATAAGCAGCAAACGGAGCCTTAGCACGTAAAAATCGTCTCAAAGATTTAGGGCCTTTAAAAGTTTTATAACGATCATTTGGACCAGTCCCATTATGATCAAAACCAAATTCCTTTTTTATGATTTCATCTAAAATAAAATTAGGAACATTATCTGGAGACCATTCTTCCCTGTAATATCTTCTTCTCTCTTGTAATGATGACGGACCAAACATGACAATCCTTAAAAAAAATAGTTTATAAACAAATATAACTATATTTATACTATTATTTATATCTATATTAAAATTATACAAATAACTTTTAAAGATATAAAATATTCTTAAAATACCTATAAAATTCATACTAAAATAATAAGGATAAATATATAAATTAAAAAGATTCATAGTTATTAAATAAGAAATATAAAAAGAAGTGATTAAAATGATTAGTGAAGAAGAACTAAAAAGCATTTTTAATGATATTAGTCCAAGAGCACTTGTAAAACCTGCCTTAGAAAACTGGATTCCTAATCAAAAAACTGGAATGACAATAATAGAATTAGATTCTGGAATAATAAAAGGAATAGGATTAGAACAAGGCGAAATACCAGATAATTTAAATTATGTTGAAATTTTCACCATAGAAGCGGAAGATGAACTATTTCTTCCAGAAAAATTTTTTAATGAAGAAGAATATAAAAAATTCTTGAAATATGTAGATAGAAAAAAGGACAAATATTCTCCAGATTTATTAAGTGAATTCTGTGAAAAAGAAGATATTGATGAAGAAGAACGTAAAATTAATATTTTAGCTGATTGCATCGAAGATTATAAATTCATGAATTACAATGATTGGGAAAACAGTATAATTCAAAATTATAACAATGAATGTGATAATTACTAAAAAAGCATAAATTTTCTTCATTAATTCTTTTTTTCTTCTTCTTTTATTTTACCTTCCCTAATTAATCTATTTTTTTTAATACCATAACAACTTAAAGGATTATTAATTTTTTTACAATCTTTATCAGATTTACATAATTGAGGAAGGTGCATCTTTATTTTTTCACAACTCATTGGAGTATACCATTTAGTTTCACCTTCATGATTTAAATCAGGACTATCATGCATACCAAATCCTAGTTTAGAAATAATATTTATTTTTTCTTGGGGTTGATCTTCAAATAATGGAGGAGTACAATTATCTGCAGCTTCATAAATTAAAGGTAAAATTTCATTTTCAGTAATGACCAAATTTTTATCAATATCCGAAACTTTCACCCCACCTTCACTTGCAAAAATACCTGGATATAAACGAGCATAAGATACAAAACTAGTTAAAAGTAAAACAATAGCATCATTACGGCCACCCGAAGATACACCATTTACAGTATTATATATACATGGTGGAAATGCTTCTCTAATTAATTTTCCTATTTTAAAATTACTTGCATTAGCATAAAAAGTACTATATTTAGTCATTTCTTCAGAAATAGTTTTTTCTACATCAGAACCTAGTTTTTCAATATTAGAATGAATATTTACAAAAGAAGATTTTTCTTTAATCATTTTAATATAATTTTCAGTATTTAACATTATCATATTAGAAACTATTTGTTCTTTAAGATTTTCACCAACTAACATATCATACATGCTTTCAGGACGTCTATTATGAAATTTATCATTATAAGCATTCAAAAAATCTTCTTTACTTAAAATTATTTCACCATTGTTTATACATAAATTAGTTAAAGATAAATTACGATTATCAATAATATCTTTTAATATAGTCCATCTTGAACCCTGTGTTATGGATAATTGTTTTAAAATTGAATCAACCATATCTTGTCTTTCATTAGTTAACAAACGATTTAATCTATCAAGAATCAATGATCCTTCTGATTCTATGAAGAGTTTAGTCTCTCTAGAACTTATATTAAATTTAGTGGCTACAGCTTGTGCCAACATATGAAAAGCAATTACATCAAATTTCAATAT
>NZ_DAZC01000020.1:0-5668 GCF_002508845.1 Methanobrevibacter sp. UBA417 | reverse complement strand
ATTACCATCTCTTCTTTGGAATTCATGTTCAACTACACGTATTTCAGCTTTAGTTAAACTGTTAATGAAGTCTTCAGCTTCATTTAAATTGAATTTTTTAATTTTATTATAATTTGACATATAACCTTGTACTTCTAATTCTTTTAAACTACCAATGAAATCATATAATACACTGCCTTTATTTATTCCAGTTTGGATTTCATTATCAGTTTTTAAGTTAATGTTGATTTGTAAGACTTCTTCATCTTCATCATTCACAAGATACAATGTGCTACGATATTTTGTTTGTTCCTCTCCATCATTATCAAAAGTATAAGCACTGATTGGACGCATTACTGGACGACCAATATATGCTGCTTCATCACCAAGATCATCTAATCGTATAAAATCATAATCCATTGGTACTTCATCTAAACTTTCATCATTTTCTACTTCCATACTTGGAAAGTAGGTTTTAGGTTCTTCTACTTTTTCTGTTTTCATTGCTTTTGATATTCCCATATTAATCATTCCTCTTTACTATTTTGATTTTCTACTTTTTGCTGATAGGATAGTTGATCCTTATTTTCATAAATCATTTTCAACCGATTCCATTCAACAAGTTTACAATTTTCATTATGCTTAAAATCTTCTACTAAAATTTTAATATAAGATTTTCTTTGAGTTTCATTTGTGATTTTACTTAAACCCTCTGCTTCTCTTTCAGTATTGATTTTCTTCCAATCAACTGTAAGATTTGCATCGGCTTCTACATGTTCACGTTTTTCTTTCGCATTATAATAATCAATTTCCGCTATACAGCAGTCCTTGATTAAAGATTCTAATTCAACAGTCTTCATATAAAATCATCTCTATTACTCTATTTCATCTGATGATACTTCACCTGCACCTATAAGGTCAGCAATTGCCCTGTTTGTTGCACGTGTACAAGCTGTTGCTGGTATGTCATGGTTTGGATGATTTTTATTTCCTTCTCCTTTACTACAATTCCCCCAACCATCAGCGAATCTACCAGATGGTAAGGTTGCTCTTACTATGAATGTTGCTTCACTTACACGACCTTTATCTGTTTTATTTATATCCTCCTTGAGTATTTCTGTTGTAATATTGAATGCACGAGCATATTTACGCCATGCTGATTTCTTCTTAAACTTTTTATTTTTAATAATTTGGTAATCACTATCATCAAGTATTTCCTTAGTCACTAATTGGTAATCCCTCCACTCTTGAAGAGCAGTTTCAATACCACTTTCAGAACTAAGACTAGTTTCACTTTTAACTATTTCCCCTTCAACAGTTTGAACTGCTTCAGGTTCAGTATTTTGAACTTCTACGATTGGTTCAGCTTTACGTATTCCCATAATTATTCACCATTTTAAATTTCTATTAAAACAATCACCAAAAAAGTAATTTTATTATTTTTGAATAACTTCTATTGGTTTTGTTAATAGGATACGATCATGTCGTACTTTATATTCATCAGTCTTACTCTCCACTTTCACTGTTCCAGTGAATTCAAAGAGTATTATTCTGCAAAGTTTCTGAAATTCATCATCCTCAGAAAGATGGGATGGTGGTCTTATAAATTTCATAAAACCCCAAAGAATGTACAATAACTTAAATAACCATAAGTAACTGGATTAAATAACATAATAACCCCTACAATAAGGAGTAATAATATTATTGCAAAGATGATAGTGTAAATTAAAAGGAAATTTTTATATAATTTATCTTTAAAAGTTTCTTTCTTTCTTAAATCTACAACCATTAATACAATCCCCCTAAACTCTCATATTCTTCTTCCATAAGTTTTAACTCTTTATCTGTAATATCATTAAATTCTTTTTCGGGTAGTTTATAATCAAGTATTACAAAACCAGTACCAGTGAATTTAATTAAAGCTTGTGTATCTGGTTCTAATGTAACAGCTTTTGCTTCCAATTCTCTTGATAATTCCACATTATTAATAATTTTATTACTTTTTGTTTGCACATCAAAAGTGATATGATCACTATTACAATGTATTATAACAGTCCAGAATGGTGTTCTGGACTCATTATATTTTTGATTTTCTGGTTTTATCCATGCTTCATGTTCTTTTTGCTTGTGATTTAGTACTTTTAATACTTCATCATCTAATGTTTTTAAATCGAAATCATCTAAGCAACTCATACTTCCACAACCTCAACTCTTTCAGCATTTATGATTAATGGGTTTTCATCAACAAGTTTTGAATAAGTGAATATTGCTTCTCCAGCATTTACTGCAGAGATTATTTCTCCAGTTGGAATACTATTTTTAGATATTTTGTAGAGGGACATGATTATTCATCTCCCTCAAAATTATCCCAGTATTCTGCTTCCTCAAGGAATTCTTCTTGCCATGGAACATATTCTTCAGGTTCCATTAAGCTTTGTTCTTCTTCAATCCACATTTTTAATCATCCCCTTGATATGCTTCTGGTACAGGTAAATTATGTAATAAACGATATTTCATTAATTCATGTTCCATATCCATCTCGGTTTCAGTTTCAAAATCCCAGGGTTCTATAATTTCTGTTGCCATAAATTATCACCATTTTGGTTCAGTTTGGATTAGATGTTGTATAAAATTAGTTTCCTCAAAAAAAATGTCATTGTCATGAGGATTGTAATCTGGATCCTCATCATCGAAGACTTCAAGATATTTGTTTATGAATATCATACTTTCACGGCTTTTGCTGCGAAGGTTTTGTATTCTTTTTTATATTCTTCGTCTTGTTGTTTTTCTTGAAATTCTCGTTGTTGTTCTGCTACAAGTTTTAATCCTTGTTTAACAACTGGCATTTCTTCTTCGCTGAATATTGTTCCCGCGTAAGGAGCTTCTTGTTTTATTTTTAGATTAAGCATTTTTCATCACGTCTTAATGTTTTTTAGAAACTGATACCAAATTTTGCGGATTTGATTTCTGCTTCTTGTATTCTTGTATGTATTTTCTAGTATATAAAGTTAGTCTATTTTTAATCTATTAATAGGTAAATATATAAACAAGTGTAGACTAATATTAGTATATATAAATATTAAAAAAAATAGAAAGGGGACTATGAAGATTATGGAATTAAATAGTAATGTTATTAAACCAAATCCTAAAAGTAAATCATTAAGAACAACAATTCCTAAAGAGATCATTAACATTTTAAAATTAAATTGTAATGATAAATTACAATGGGATGTTGAAGCTTGTGATAATGAGCTTAAAGTTTCGGTTTCAAAATCAGAATGATTATTATGTTTTAAAAATTTAAGAATACTATTCTTGTAATAGTTTTTGTGAGTGCCTAAATTATTTAAACAATTCTTAACAACCTCATACATTTGAGGACTATATACTTTACCAATGTTTATTTTCGGTAAATATAAATAGCATTTATTATCATAAATATGATTGGTTACTAAAATATTAATCATCACGTCTTGATGTTATTTCTATTTTTTTAATGTAGCCTCTTGAGAATTGTGAAAGGATTAGGTATTTGCGGTACTGTTTGATTCCTTTCTATTTCTCTTGAAATTACAACTATTTTTTATATACTATTTTTTTTTAGTTTCAGTTGGGTGATTATTATTTACAATTTTTTACTATATAAAACTATTGATTTATTCAATAAGATTATGTTATTTTGTATACTTGTTCAGTTATATGTTTGTAAGTTTGTAAGTTTGTGTACTATTGAAAATTAAAACACATATGTTTTTGAAATAACTGTTTAACAAAAAATCTATAAAATACTAAACTGTTTTATTTAATACCATCAATTAAAAATAATATAATAAAACAATCTATATATTAAACAGTGCATCAATCATTAAAAAACATTCCATATATCCAGTTCAGCTCCTACAATTATATATTGTTATAATGTTTAAAAAAATAATAATAAAAGATTCTTAAAGATAAAAGTTTCTTTTTAATGCTGCAGGAAGTAAAATAAAATAATTAGAGTGAAAAAAAACCTCACACATAACATTAAAAAAATTTTGGATAAGTGAAGAGAGTATCCTTTATTTTATCTTTTAAAATCTTTTACAATACTTAATCTATAAAAAGAGTACAAGAAAAAATAATCTTTCATGAATATTTAAGGATTAATTTTTAAATAATATGAATACTATAATATATAATTAATTATACAAAATTTTTAAAGGGGAAGATATTTTATGAGTAAAGGTCAATTTGTATGTCCATACTGTGGAGAAAAATTTACAATGTTTGAAGAACAAGCATACTGTCCAAAATGTGGACAACCATTTGATGCACAACACAGACCAATATATGATCAAGTAAGTACAAGTTGGGGTAATGCAGGAATAACCTTATTTAAAATATTTGGATACTTATTTTTATTTGTTTTTCTTGCAGTGTTCCTGAATGTGTTTGGAGTTATAATATTCTTTATATTAGTTATAATATTCCATTATGCCGGTAAGAAATTAAGTGAACCTAATACTTATACTTGTCCTTATTGTGGTAAGCAGTTTAAAGGTCAAAAACTTAATTGTCCTTATTGTGGAGGATTAATAAGATATAATAAGAAATAGATTATTTTTTTTACCATTAATCAAAAAGTATATATACTACTATAACACAACTATAATATGTAACATATATAGGGGATAAAAAAAATGAAAATAGAAAAAATAATAGAAAAAGCAGGATTAGAAAAATTTGACTGGACAAAATTAGTTATCGGATTAGATAAAAGTAAACAAGGTGGATACTCAATTTTAGGAAACTTCACAAAAGACACAGACCTACAAGATGGATTATACTTATCTGTCGACAAAGGAAGCTATGATTACTACTGTTTATACAAAGTTACAGATGATGATTTAAACATTATTAAAATTTTTGAGAATGATAAAAAAAGTTGGGCTAGACAATTTTGGTCTGACATAGAAGAAAATTTAGATTTAAGCATGGGTGAAACATTATTTAATGAGGTTGTAGAAAAAATAAGTGATGTTGAAGATTTAAAAGAATTAGTTAAAAGATTAAATTATAAAATTGAAGAAAAAGAAAATAAGTTTAATGAAAAATTTGATTTAAATTATTATTTTAATGTAAAAGATTTAAATTCTAGTGATCTTGAAGGGATTGAAGAAGAACATGAAGATGAATTTAAACAAATAGAAAAATTAAATGGTGAAAGAAAAGAAATTGAAAAAAACAAAGCATTAATTGTATATGGTTATATGAAGAAATTTAGTTTCATGAAAATTCAAGAAAATTATGAAATTGATTTTCGTGAATGTGATTCTGATGACTTCAGACGATCACTAGGAAATCCTAGTGAATGGGAATATTATCGAATTGGGGGGTATGGGGCAGCTTTTCAACAAGATGATGAAAATAAAAAACTTAAAATTATATATCCATTTATTTAATTTAAATTTTTTTTTTAAGAGGAATGATGAAAAATGTATGATAAAGTAACAGATTTAAAAAAATTGGATGAAAATACTTACAGTTCTGTAATATTAAATTTAGCATTACGCGAATATGGAGAATTTGCAAGTGAAAAAGTAGCAGATTTAGAAAATCATGATATTAAAATTATTCAAGAAGGAGAAGGATTAAATTCATCTTTTAAAATAATTGGAGATAAAAAAGAGATACAAGCTGCATTAAA